>JBDTZT010000552.1:0-3512 GCA_040005005.1 Actinomycetota bacterium | reverse complement strand
AACGAGAAAAATCTGCAAGCCCGCGGCGTGGACATTTGGGCGGAATGGGCAGATGAAGAACATACTTCGAGGTTCGGGCGCGAAGAAGGTGATTTAGGTCCGATTTACGGATATTTGTGGAGAAGTTTCGGCGGTAATTATCCCGAAATGAATGGATTTGACCAGATAAAAGCATTGATTGAAGAAATTGAAAAAAATCCGAACTCACGTCGTTTGATTGTCACGGGTTGGAATCCCGAAACTGCCATTAAAGTTGATTTGCCGCCTTGTCATTCATTCATACAGTTCAAAATCGAAAACGAAAAAATATTGCATTGCCAGCTTTATCAACGAAGCGCGGATGCTTTTCTCGGGGTGCCGTTTAATATTTCGAGCTACGCGCTTCTGACTCATTTGATCGCTCACGTATGCGGCTTGGAAACGGGTGAATTTGTTCACACTTTCGGAGATTTGCATATTTATCTCAATCATCTCAGCCAAGTCGAAGAATTACTCAAACGCGAGCCTTTGCCGCTTCCGAAACTTGAATTTGTTGATGCGGAAAACTTAAAAGGTTTGGATGGTTTATTAAATTTCAAATACGAAAATCTAAAGTTAATCGGTTATCAATCGCACAAAAAAATCGCCGCGCCCGTTGCCGTTTGAAAAAAATTAGATTAAAAAAGCAGACGTTTCACAAAACGTCTGCTTTTTTTTCTCGTTCGTATTCGGCTATTTCTTAATAACCGTATATTCGATGCGCCGATTTTGGAATTTTTCGTCATCGTTGCGGTTTTGATTGCCTGGTTTCGGCCTTGATTCGCCGTAACCTTTTTCCGTCAGCATATTCGGATTGACGCCGAATTTGTTGACCAGCGCATCACGAACCGACTTGGCGCGGTTTTCCGAAAGTTTTTGGTTATCTGCATCACTTCCGTCGCTGTCGGTATGTCCGCCGACTTCGATTTGCGTGGTTGGCGGAAGTTTTTTGAGATAATTTGAGGCTTTTTCCAAAAACACCAAATCATCCGGTTTGATATCAAATTTACCGCGGGCAAAATTGATGATATATAGATTCAAAGCCTTGGCGATATCTTCGGCAGAATATGGTTCTTTCAAATTATCGAGGGCCAGATTAGCGCATTTTTTAGCTTTTTCAAACTCGCCTTTTTTGAAGTCTTTACAATCATCGGGCGGCGGCGGCGGCGGCGTTACAATATTTGCCGTGCAGCGCGCCGTAATCGGAATGATGTCGCCGGGTTTTCCCTGTATATCACGCGATTCGCAGGTGAACTTCGGATTTTTTATCTCAATTTTCTTTAATTCATTTGATTTCAAGCCACTGGCGTGAAGTGTGCCGTCGCCTTCGGTTACCGACCATTTAACACCGTCAACCCACACTTCACTTCCCGGTTGCGGGTTTAATATGACGATTTCAAAGCCGGTCGGGCGGAGAAAGAAAAAATAGACCACCAGAATAACAATGACGGCAAAAAAGAACATCGTCAAAAGACCGCCGACCGCCCAAAACCAACCCGGAATGCCGCCTTTTTTCTGTTTATCATCTTCCTTTTTCTGCGCGGCTTCCTGCGTCGGAGTCGGAGGAAGATTTTGATATTTGGCGCGTTCAGCATCGGGCAATTGGATAAAAGGCGAAGTCGCGCCGTAATTTGTGCGATTACCCGGATTTTCCTGTTCGTCGCTGAAATCGTGGTTGGGAAGTTTGATATTCGCGTCGCTTACGCCCCAATCGGGAGTTTTCGGATTTTGTCCGGTCGGTATATAAGTTTTGTTAAAATCAGGCGCGTCGTTAATCGGCTTGATATTGGAAACCGTTTTGCCCCAATCGTCGGCTGGCGGTTGGGGCGCAAACTTGCTGTTGTAATTCGTTTTCTCCCAATCGTTTGATTCAACATTATCGGCACGCGGAATATTCGGCGTGGTTTTAGAAAAATCATCGGGCGGCAGAGTTGGAATTTTTTTTGAATCGCTCACGGCTTAATCTCCTTTCGGTTGCAAACAAAGTAAAATGCGGAATTTCATTTTAACATAAAAGAGAAAAGGTAAAAGGTAAAGGGTAAAAGTTAAAACTTATTGAATCTTATCTAAAAGCATTTTCGTTGCCGACAAAAAAACCTTTTTATGTTTTAGGTTTTACCTTTGCCTTTTACTTTTTATCTTTCTACTTGATATTCGCCGGTTGAGCATTTTTTGTGCGGAGGGTAACGCCTTCTTGACCGAGCAGAAAGACACGCCGCGAATCATATGTTGAAGTATTGGTTGGAAAATAGGAAAGCAGATAACGATTTTTGCGGAGTTCGTCGCAGATCGCTTTGGCCGCGATTTGCGGCTCGTCAAACGAGAAAGTTTTCCCGCCTGTGCCTTCGACGAGTTGCGTCAGAACGTCGCCTGCTTTCGGCTGATTGCGCCGATACGCACCATTTGTCCGGTCGGGAATCTGCAAAGTATAAAGTGTGATGTTCTGATTTTGCAGTTCGGCGAGTGCGTTATCAAAAGTCGTTTTGCTTCCGCGGTCAAGTCCGTCACTGATTAAAATAATGATCGTTTTTCGGGTTCCGGGCATCAGCGGAGCTAAAACTTCTTTCGTCGTCACGCTTAAAGCGTCGAAAAGATACGGATTTCCTTTTTTGCGAAAAGTGGCGAGCGAGGCTTCCATTTTTTTCGCGTCGTCCGTCCATTCCTGAATAATTTCAGGCTTTTCGTCGTAAGCAATGACAAAAAGCTGGTCGCCTTCAAAAATTTCGTAGGCAAATTCCATGGTCGCCTTTTTCAAACCGTCAACATCAGCCCGCAGCGTCTGCGAATTATCAATCAGCAAAACGATTTTCGCGGGTGACGGATCGTAACTGAAATTTTTAATTTTCTGTTCGATGCCGTTTTCGTAAAGAAATAAGTTTTCGATTTTAATCGGGTCGGCCGAATTGGCACGCGCCGCCGTGACATTCAAGATCGTGCCGTCAAAATCGGCGGTAGATTTGACATTGTTGCGTGATTGCCCGAAAGCAAAAGAAGTTAAAACAAAAATCGAAACGAACGCAACAAATTTTTCGACCGAAAATCTCATCTTTTTAATCCTTTTCTTTAGAAGTTTCCTTTACAGGAGGACTGTCGCTTTTTTCCTTTGATGCAGATTCGGTCTTGGCGGTTGATTCGCCCGCCGAATTTTTTTCCGCTTTTTCCGCTTTTTCCGCTTTTTCGGGGTTTCCGCTTTTTTTATTGGCGTAGTCGGTAACATACCAACCTTCACCTTTAAATTGAAAACCCGAACGCGACCATTGTTTTTCCAATTTCCCGCCGCAGTTTTCGCAGATTTTCAAAGGTTCTTCCGAAATCTTCTGCATTTTTTCCAGATGCGTTTCGCAATCCAGACATTTGTATTCGTAAATAGGCATATTTTTTTAGAGGTGAGAAGTGAGAAGTAAGAAGTGAGAATAATTCTCACTTCTTACTTCTCATTATATATTTACCAGTTTGTTGCCGTAACTTTTTCAGCTTCACCGTGTTCGGCTAAA
>JBDTZT010000551.1:0-3513 GCA_040005005.1 Actinomycetota bacterium | reverse complement strand
TAAATTTTCCGATGCGCGTCAGCCAACTGAATGGACTTTCCATCTGGCTAGCCGCGCTGTAATATTGATTCGTCATCCAAAACGTGCAGTCGTCAACCGGGTCAACGGTCATTCCCGTAAAATTTCCCCAACGAAAACCAAATGCCGTCTGCACGCCTGAGCCGGTGACCAAACTGGTTTCATCACGAAATGTTCCGACGGTTTCGGTCGCCAATTTGCCCGAATAAAAAATCGAAGGACGTTTTGCATCACTGCCGAAACTGTATTCAAACGCGATATTTCCCTGATGATCCTGCGCCGCCGCCGCCATCCAACGCGAAGATGTCGTTTCGCCTAAAGTTGCTTGCTCGTGAACGCTGAAATTCGCACCCGAGCGCTGCAATTCATAAACTCTGACACCTGCGCGGTAAGTTTCGGTGATTGGCGTGAGCCGAACGGTTTGATTAAAAACCAGCGAATCGTGGGTTCCAAAATTTCGATAAGCGACGCGATACATCAATCTATCGCTTTGCGAATCAAGAAAATCGCCGGGCGCCGGTTGGGCAATATCGTTGCGTCCATTGGGCGAAGTCGGGTCAAACGGCGCGACCGTCAATGGACTCTCAAGACGTTCGCGAAAGGTCGAATTCGGCGGATTTTGAAAATCGGCGTGAAAATCAAAGAGACGAATCGCGTCCTGTGCGTCACCGTATTCGGTTGCCGAGTAACCCGCGAAAATATTCGGCGCACCTTCCGGCGGCGGATTGAGTCCGTCCAAATCGGCGGGCAGAAGTCCGCCCGTCCGAATGATGGAATTTGAAGGTATATTAAAATAAATATAGCTCGCCGCCGGGTCGCCGGCCAAAATCTTTTGACGGTCAAATGCGAAAAGTCCCGTTCCGGCGTAATCACTTCCGATAAATTCGTCGTCTGACATATAATAGCCGTCCGTCCAAACGCCGAATTTCGCGTAATCGTTGAGCCGGTTATTCGGCATCACAAATTCGTAAAGGTAATACGCGCCGGTCGGGTCGCCGGTCTGCGAAACGGCAATCATCTGCCTGAACGGCGGAAAAGCGTTGCAGTATTGGCTGAGCAGCCAGCGGTCGGCGAGCGTATCATAGAGCACCACCGCTTCGCCGTCATTGCGAAGCGAACACGGCGTATTGAGCGGCGCGAAAATATCACTGAGTTTAAACGGCGGAGTCAGGGCGTTGCCGCTTTTATCGTAAATCCGCGTTAAAGTGTTGACCGTCTGCACATAATTATTCAGACCGACATCACCGTTCGTATCGGACGGAAGATAAAACAAGCCGAAAATTTCGCCGTTGTCGTGGTTTGAAATTCCGTCAAAGGTTAGCGCCGGCGTCGGCATCGGGACGGCGGAAGGTTGCGCGAGATTTGTTTCCGTATCGTGAACGGCGTTTTCATCGGATTTGCGTGAAATCTGATTTTCCGACACAAAACGCACTTCGCGTTCCGCCGGGTTTTTAACGGTTTGACGCGAATCGGCAAACTCGGCGACCTTCGGCGAAACGCCGAAAGCAACTGCCCTGACGCTTTGCGGTTTTAACTCGCCGTCAAATTTTTCCGATGAAGAATTAGTTTTTGTTTCGCCGGTGGTGGATGAGAATCCCCAAATTAACGCACTAACGCTGGTAATCGCCAAAATAAAAAAAAGCCATTTTTGCATACCGAAATCTTCCCGAACTGTTTTAAAATAATACCATAAATGGCAAGAAGCATTGCTATAACCAAAGCAAATGACCAGGAAAGCTCTGTAAAAGCGGTTGCCATCAAGATTTGAGAGTGATAAGATTCGTCATTATTTTTGTAGTTTTAATTCCCCGCGCGTAATATGACAAAAAACTGTATCTATCTGATTTTATTGGCAATTATTCTGTTTTTTTCATCTTGTCAGCGCACTCAAACGACCGATTCAAAAAGTTCCGAAGAAACTGATATTTTGGCTTCGCCCGACGCATCGCGGCTTGATGATGATTTGGTCAAAGCGCGAATCGAGAAAATCCAAAATTCGCTTCGTCAAACGCCGCCGATTCTTCTGCTCGAAGGTTTAGACGAAACGCAAAATCTCGCGCAAAATCTCGCAGTCAAAGACGAAAGATTCCAGCGTGAAACCCGCGATGCAAAGTCGAACGAACCGCTTCTCAATGAAATTTTCGGTGTTTATCCGCTTCGCGAAAGCGATTTTATCGGGCAAACTGCCGGGTGCCGACAAAGCAAATGTTTTCGCGTCGAAATGTATAATTTTGCAACGAATCTGACGACCACTGCGGTCGTTGACACAAACGCGCAAAAAGTTTTGGTCGTGACGCGGATTCCGCAATCCCAACCCGATATTCCGCCCGCTTTGACCGAACTTGCCAAGCATCTGGCGACCACCGCGAAAGAAGTCAAAGCCGCGCTTGGCGGTACCGCGGAAAATCCTTTGATGGCGAATACGAAAACTTCTTTGAATCGGACTAAATGCGAGCGTTCCGGGCATTTATGCGTTGCGCCGACATTTATTTCGGGCGAAAAAGCTCTCTGGGCGATTGTTGATTTGACCGATTTGGCTCTTGTCGGCGTGCGTTGGACGCAGGTTGGCTCGACCGGAAAAGCAGTGACGGAAAAATCTCTGCAAAATGAAGTTTTGACCAAAAAATATTGCGAACAAAACACGCCTTTGGAGAAAAACGGTTGGAAACTGAATTATATGCTGACGAATTCGGACGGCTTGAAAGTTTCCGACGTAAGTTTCAATGATAAACCGATTTTGACAAGTGCGAAATTGGTTGATTGGCACGTAAATTATTCAAATACCGAAGGTTTTGGCTATTCCGACGCGGTTGGCTGTCCATATTTCAGCCAAGCGGCGGTTGTCGCGGCAGTCGAACCGAAAATTTCGGAGATAAAAGACGGCTTTTCGCTCACGCAAAGATATTACAGCGACGGTTATCCCGCGCCTTGCAATTATAGTTACGAACAGCGTTTCGACTTTTATAACGACGGACGTTTTCGCATCGTCGCGGCAAGTCTCGGACGTGGTTGCGGCAACGATGGAACTTATCGTCCCGTGACGCGAATTTCCTTCGCCGACACGCAAAACAATTTCGCCGAATGGACGGGCAATGATTGGAAACTTTGGGAAAAAGAAGCGTGGCAGTTGCAGAAAAGCGAAACCGTTTACACGAAGGAAAATTTTCAATATCGTATCGCGAACTCAAGCAATCAAGGATTTTACATCGAAGCCAATCGCGGACAATTCGGCGACAAGGGACGCGGCGACAATGCTTTTGTTTACGTTACGCGCAACGCACTCGACCGCGACGAAGGCGAATCGGATTTAGTTACAATCGCGTCTTGCTGCAATACCGATTACCGGCAAGGACCCGAAAAATTTATCGAACCCGTTGCCGAACCGCTTCAAAATTCGCCGCTCGTCATTTGGTATGTATCCCAACTCAAGAACGATGACACGAAAGGCAAAGAATATTGCTGGGCGGAATCGGTCGTCGAAAACGGGGTTTATAA
>JBDTZT010000550.1:0-3515 GCA_040005005.1 Actinomycetota bacterium | reverse complement strand
GCCGAAGCGATGAGTTTGATCAAAGGTTAGATGAATAGGTATGAATGATTTTCCAATCGGAGAAACTATTGCACTTTTATTTGGTATGTTTGCAATTTTTCTGAATAAACAATTTGCACAGATGTTTTATAAAATGAATAAGGTTGTTTTTGGCGAAAATCACGAAATTTGGGAATTCCAAATGGTGTTGTATATACTTGGGGGCTTTTTATTAATTACCAGCGCATATAGATTATTTTTACGATAGTTTAAGAAAATTTAAGAAAATTTATGAGCGATGAACTTGTTACAGTGGCAACGTCTTACGATGTTGTCGAAGCCGAATTTCTGAGAAATCATCTTGAGGCGGAAGGTTTTGATGTTTATCTGGCGGACGAAAATATTGTCGGTGCTTACAATTTGCTCGCGAATGCGGTCGGCGGAATAAAAATCAAGGTTCCGTCGGACGATGCCGAAGAGGCAATGGCTTTTGTTCATGATTTGCAAAACGCGGAAATCATCGGGGAAGAATTTGAGGATATAGATGCGGGTTACGGCGAATGTGAAAAATGCGGAAGCCGCGACCAATCCGTCAAACGCGAAGCCCTCGGACTAAAAGGGATTTTGCTGTTTTTCGGGATTCCGCTGGTCAAACCGAAACGCAAACTGGTTTGTAATGAGTGCGGTGCCGAAAGAGTTTATGAATAAATGTGAGAAAAATATGATTGTCAAAAATATCGTTAAATCATTTATTGCTTTGTGCCTTTTATGTTCATTTACATTGGCGCAAAAAAGCGGTTACACGAATCTCTTCAACGAACAGGAATTAAAATCAACCGTTAAGTTTTTATCCGACGATGGTTTTGAAGGACGTGCGCCGGGCAGTCGCGGCGGCGAACTCGCGGCGAAATACATTGCTAATCAGCTTGAAATGATTGGCGTCAAACCTGGAAATAATGGCTCGTATTTTCAGCCGGTTTCGCTTGTCGGAGTCAAAGCCGATCCGAACACGAAGTTGAAAATCGGCGAGGCATCCTATAGTTTCGGCGACGAATTCGTCGCATTTACCGGCGCTCAGACGGAAAATGTCAATCTCGATGCTGAAATGGTTTTTGTCGGTTACGGAATTGATGCGCCCGAACAAAATTGGAACGATTACAAGGGTGACAAAGACGAATATCGCGGCAAAGTCCTGGTAATGATGGTCAACGATCCGCCGCCGACAATCAGCGAACCGAATCGGTTTGGCGGAAAGGCACTAACTTATTACGGGCGTTGGACATACAAATTCGAGCAAGCGGCGCGAATGGGAGCGGCCGGCGTAATTTTGATTCATACGACGGAATCCGCCGGTTACGGTTGGAATGTGGTGCGAACTTCAAACGGAAGCTGGCGTTTTGATATTGCGCGATTGCCGGATGATAAAACGCCTTTTTTGCAAATGCGTTCGTGGATGACGGAAGATACGGCGCGAAAGGTTTTCAGTCAAGCCGGGAAAAACCTCGATGAACTTCGCAACCAGGCAAAATCAAAAGATTTCAAACCCGTCAAACTCGGACTTCGCGCTAATGTCGAATTAAAAAGTCAGGTAAAACGTGTTGATTCAAACAATGTCGTTGGATTTATCGAAGGCAGCGATGCGAACTTGAAAAACGAATACGTCGTTTATTCGGCGCATTGGGATCATCTTGGCGTCGGCGAACCGAACAAAAAAGGCGATGCAATTTATAACGGTGCGATTGATAATGCAACGGGCGTCGTTTCCGTGTTGGGAATTGCCGAAGCGATTTCAAAGTTGCCCGCCAACCAGCGTCCGAAACGCTCATCGGTCTTTCTGCTGACAACGGCTGAGGAACAAGGTCTGCTTGGTGCCGATTGGTATGCCAAACATCCGATTTATCCGGTCGAAAAGACGGCGGCGAATGTCAATCTTGATTCGGTTAATGTGCTTGGTCGCGTTGGAAGCTTCAGCGCATTGGGCGTCGAGCGTTCTACTTTAAAAGAAATCGTCGAAAAAGTTGCAAGTGAACGCGGCTTGAAACTCGTTCCCGACAGCAAACCCGAACAAGGTTTGTTTTATCGCTCCGATCATTTTCCGTTTGCCAAGGTTGGCGTTCCGTCGCTGAATATGGAAGCGGGCGACGATTTTGTCGGAAAGCCCGAAGGTTGGGGCAAACAGCAGTTCGATGCTTACAATTCAAACAACTATCATCAGCCTTCGGATGAATTTAATGACAACTGGGATTTTTCGGGATTAGTTCAAATGGCGGAAATTTCAATGGCGATCGGCGTCGAAGCCGCTAACGCGAAAAAATTGCCGCGTTACAACCAGACGGACGAATTCTTTCAGGCACAGCCGAACCGCTAAAATTTTTAACAATCGTAAATCGTAAATCGTGAATAGAGAAGTTTTACTATTTGCGATTTACGATTTACTATTTTCTATTTACGATTATGAAAACTTTTTACATCACGACACCGATTTATTACGCCAACAGTCTGCCGCATCTCGGGCATCTTTACACGACGATTATTGCCGACACGATAATGCGCCACAAAAAACAGCGCGGCTTCGACACCTTTTTTCTGACGGGAACGGACGAGCACGGCATCAATATTCAACGTGCCGCCGAGAAAAACGAGAGAACTCCGCAAGCACAAGTTGATTATATATCGGGCGAATTAAAGCGGATGTTTCACGATTTTCGCCTTGATACGGAAAACGGCGGTTACGATATTTTTATGCGGACGACGGCAAAGTTTCATTACGAAGGCGTGCAAAATCTCTGGCGCGAAATTGCCAAAAACAAAACGCCGAAAGGGAATTCTTGCATTTACAAAGGCTTTTACGAAGGCTGGTTTTGTGCGCCGTGTGCCGAATTTAAGACCGAAGACGAGTATTATACGGTTGAAGATTCTGATATTCCACTTTGTAAAATCCACGAACGCGCCCTCGATAAAGTTTCCGAAGAAAGTTATTTTTTCAGACTTTCGGATTATGACGAAACGCTTTTGAAAATTATCGAAGAATATCCGAATAAAATTCGTCCCGAAGCGCGGCGAAACGAGGTTGTTTCGTTTATCAAAAGCGGTTTGCAAGACCTTTCAATTTCGCGTGAGAAAAAGAGCGTGTCTTGGGGAATTCCCGTTCCAACGGACGAGAATCACGTGATGTACGTCTGGCTCGACGCGCTTTCAAATTATATTACGGCAATCGGTTACGGCAACACCGAAAAGTCGGGTTTCGATAAATACTGGCAAAACGTGACGCATCTGGTCGGCAAAGATATTTTGCGTCAACACACGGTTTACTGGTGGTCTTTTTTGCTCGCTGCCGGATTGGATTTGCCGCAGACGGTTTTCGCGCACGGAATGTGGCTTGACGCGGAAGGCAAAAAGATGGGCAAAACGCTTGGAAATATTATCGAGATTGACGTTTTGAAAGCACATTTTCAGATTGACGCGATTCGCTATTTCGTTCTGCGCGACATGGTTTTCGGGCAGGACGGGAAATTCGGCTACGAAAATCTGATTGA
>JBDTZT010000041.1:0-11885 GCA_040005005.1 Actinomycetota bacterium | reverse complement strand
GTCGAGCGAGCCGTCGGCGTTGAGCCGCGCCAGATTGGTCCGCGTCTGCCCGTTGACGACCGAAAAATAGCCGCCGATGACGATCTTGCCGTCCGTCTCAAGATCGAGCGTGACGACCGGGTTGTTTAAGGTCGGCGCGAAAGCCGTGTCGGGCGTACCGTCGGTATTGAGCCGCGCGAGATAGGTTCGCGGCAGCCCGCCGACACTCGTAAATTGGCCGCCGATCAGGATTTTGCCGTCCGGCTGAAGCGCCATCGTGAAGACGTTTTCGTTAAAGGCCGGGCCGGTCACGGCGGGGTTTTGAAACGAAGCGTCGAGCGACCCGTTCGGGTTGAGCCGCACGACTTTTGCGCGCGGCTCACCGGCGACATTGCTGAAAGAGCCGGCCGCGAGAATTCTGCCGTCGGGCTGTACGATCGTTTTGATCACCGTGTTGTCGATGTCCGGATTGATAAAGCCGTCCTGCGCACGGATCTCGCGATTACAATAGGTCAGAATTATCAAACACGCGAAAAAGAGAAAGGTCAGCCGACCGCATACCGATTTGAAAGCTTGCATTTTTAGAGCTCCTCGATTGTTGATGAAGTTTCGTCAGGTCAATTCCTGATCCGCGCGCGTCGGGCAAAAAAAAAGCCGTCCGGCGCGCGAAAAGGAAGGTTTCTCCCAAAGATTAACAAAATAATTCTTAAAAGAGAAGCAAAAAACAGGTTTTCCAGCCGACCGCGGCGATTGGCGATAATTTTCGCGTCTTTTAAAATGGCCTTATCTTTCCTTTGCGGTCTTGGCGTCTTTGCGGGACAATGTCTCTTAAATGGTCAAACTCAAATTCGATTCAGGAACTTTGATCCTTGAAAACGCGGACGAAAACGCGGCGGTTCCGAAAGCCTTTGTCTGGGATGCGCGGACGCGTCATTTTCGTGCGCCGGCGTATCTTTACCGCGACGTCATTAAAGAATTAATCCGCACGAAAACACCTTACGAAGACGAAGCAAAAGCTTACGCGGTCTTTGATTTCAAACAAAAATTTCACGTCGAACCACGTTATTATCAAACATCTTCGATCGAAGCGTGGCGGGCAAACGAGCGCTGCGGCGTAATTGTGCTGCCGACCGGCGCGGGCAAAACGCACGTTGCGACGATGGCGATCGAAATGTGCAAACGGCAAACTTTGGTCGTTGTGCCGACACTTGATTTGATGAATCAATGGTATGACTTGTTGATTTCGACCTTTAACGCCGAAATCGGTTTGATCGGCGGCGGTTTTTATGAGATCGGCGCGATTACCGTGACGACTTACGCTTCGGCGTTTCGTCATCAGGAAAGATTGGGCGCGTCATTCGGTCTGGTAATTTTTGACGAAGCGCATCATCTTCCCTCGGAAGGCTACAAATACGCGGCGGAATTTGCGATTGCGCCGTTTCGTCTCGGGCTGACGGCAACACCCGAACGCGCCGACGGCGGCGAAGATTTCTTGGAAAATCTCATCGGCAAATTCGTCTATCGGCTCGAAGCGCAGGAACTCGCGGGCGAATTTCTGGCCGATTACACGATTGAGCGAATCGAGGTTGATCTCTCCGACGAAGAACGCGAATCGTATCAAAAAGAGCGGCAGATTTACACCGATTTTCGCCGTGCTAAAAATTTGCCTTACGGACAGGAAGGCTGGCGAATGTTTATTATGCAAAGTGCGCGCTCGGAAGACGGTCGCCGGGCGATGAAAGCCTATCGCAATTATAAAAAAATCGCGCTCGGCACGGAATCGAAAATTCAGGTTTTGGAAGATTTACTGATTCGTCACAAGCGCGACAAGGTTTTGATCTTCACCGCCGAAAACGAAATGGTTTACCGCATCTCGAACGATTATCTCGTTCCCGCGATCACGCATGAAACCAATGTCAAAGAACGAAAATTCTGGCTCGATGCTTTTAATAAAGGCGAGGTGCTGGCACTCGCAACTTCAAAAGTCCTCAATGAAGGCGTCAATATTCCCGACGCAAGTGTCGCAATTATCCTTTCCGGTTCAGGCTCAAGCCGCGAACATATTCAGCGTTTGGGACGAATCTTGCGGAAAAAAGGCGACAAACAAGCAATTCTCTATGAAGTCGTGACGCGCAACACGACCGAAGAATATACTTCGCAAAAACGCTCGGACGTGCGCCAGTTTCAAGACGCGAAAACGCGGAAGGAAAAAGGTTTGTTTGATTGAAATAGATTTTATTAAGAAATGATTTTTCCGTTTACAATCCAACCTTTCATATTCATTTCCGAAGCGCTGCATTCCAAACTTCTTTCAATGCACCAAAGCGGTCTCCATTCGCGAAAAGCATTGTCAGAGAAAATTTCCAGAAAATTTCCATCACCGCTATTATTTAAATAATCGTATTCCCAATCAAAAATCACTCGTGGTTCTGTTGTTGAAAACGCAATTTTATTACTGTTTGTAAAAATATTTTCTTTTGCCGCGACAGTTACTTTCCAAAAATAACCGCTGTTCGGTTTGCCGTCTTTCCAATCTTTATTGAAAGCCTTGCTGACATCAACGACTTGTCCGCGAATCCAACCTTTTTCGATGATTGTATTGTTCGTATCGCCCAAATACGCATAAACAAAATCATCTTTGCGAAACATTTCATTCCGCAACTTCGGCAAAGTCGGTTTGTTTACGGATTTCGGAAGTAAATCATTTTCGATAAAATCAATTGCTGTTCGGATTCTTTTCATATCTTGGGAATCTTCGTGCTCAGACAGCATTCGATAAATATTTTCCTGTGCCAGCTGAATGATTCTTTGCAGATTGTTTTTTCCGAGTATTTCAATATCGCTCCAAGATTTTATTCCGCTGAGCCGGTCGCTTTGATTTCCGAGAAGCTGTTGTAAGTTCGGCAGATTAGATCGCATTATTTTAATCTTCAACCCTTTCGGCAAACTGAATCTGAGCATAAATTTCCGCCAGGATAAGTTGGCAATCAATTGATTCCAGATTAATTATTTCGTCTAATTCTTCGTAAATTTTAAAAAGCCATTGTTTCGGGGTTTGTTTGATGTAATGTTCGATGTGCGGTTCGTCCTGTTCGATGAGCAGACATTCCTGAACGCTCTCCATTTTTTGAAAGGTTTCGAGTTTTTCGGTTTTGTCGCGGAAGCGGGTTGATTTTGAAAGGACTTCGACGACCACGACCGGATTGAGCAAAACATCGAATTCGTCATCGGCAAACTGCGGTTCGCCGCAAACGACCACGACATCAGGATAGCTGTAGCGACCTTTTTTCATTCGCACACGCATATCGTTAATATATGATTCACAAGGTTTTTCGCGCAATCGGGAATGAAAACCGGCAAAAACATTACCGCTAATCAAATTATGTTCGCGGCTTGCGCCAGCCATTGCAACGATTTCGCCGTCAATCAATTCGTGTTTTTGCTCTGCCTCGCGCTCCAATACAAGATATTCTTCATCGCTGTAAATTTTTGGATTTGCGGCTAGATTGCTTTGGCTCATCGCTTTGAAATTGTAGCAGAATTATCCTTGAATTAATAGTTTTTCAGCTGTTTCGATTAGAATGCGCGGTTCGACTTTGGTTTTGTAAAAAATCACGTTGGCGCTTTCCCAGAGCGGTTCTTCGCGGCTTCCGCGCAGTTCGTGCGAAGCGGCGATAATGAATTTGCGAAAGCCAGCCGACGCAAATTCGGCGAGCCTTTTCTGCAAACTTTTCGGCGTCCAAAAACCTAAAATATCAAGATAAACCTCAGAGCCGCCGGGCGCGATCAAAACCAAATCGGGAACGAACGCCGTTTTGCCCAGATCAATCACTTCGCGATTTTCTTTGAGTTGCCAATCGCCGGAGAGTTTCCCCCAGTTTTTCAGCAGTTTCTGAATGTCGGGATTTTCATAAACGGGCTCGTCAAAGCGGTTTGAAACGATTTCCGATTGCGAGCTCGCGAGTTCAAAGAAAAGGTTTTTGCCTTTCTTCTGGACGATTTCGGCGCGAAGTTTCCAGTCTTTGCAAAGCAGCAGTGCGGGCAGAAAAACCGCCATCTGAATGCCGTATTTTTGCGAACGATGAAAAAGTGAAGCTGCGCCGGTCAGCGTGATTTCATAGCCGTCACCGGCGTTTCCGATGACGGAATGAATCAGACCGAAATGTTTGATCCAGCCGAAAATTGCGCGGTAATTGTTTAAATCGCCCGGCGCAACGCGGATTTTCAGCTCGATACATTTGTAAAGCAAAGCTTGCGCCTGCGCCAGATTGTAGCGGTCAAGCAAATCTTTCGGCAAAATCGAATCAAAGGAAATCAAATGCTGCTGCGCGGGCAAATCGGCGTAGAGATTTGAAATTATTGTGTCGGCATTAGTTTGAAATTCTTCCGCGACTATTTTTAAAACTTCGTTTCGTGCCCCGGAATCCGGCAAGACGGGATGCGATTTACGCGCTTCGAGAAAGACTTTTTGACGAAGCTCGGCCGGTTCGGCGGGCGCGGAAGTTTCAAATTCACAGCGGTCAGTGAGGAGTTTGATAAGCCCGCGCAAAATGCGGTAATCCGTTCCCGTGCCGATGTATTCTTCGAGTTCGCGTTCAAGTTCGCCGCGTGTGGCGCTAATAAATTCATCGAAAATTTCGATTAAACCCGCCGCGTCGCGCCGGATACGCGCGTCGTCGGTTTTGATGAGAAACGGAAAAATTTTATCGCCGCGCCGGTAGCTGACGGCTAAATCGGATGTCAACATTTGTTATACTACTATTTTCGTTCAATGCCGGACTTTCGGCAAATTATGCTTAAATTATTTGGATCAATCAGTATCAAAGAAAGCAGAATTTTCTATCTTACTTTCAACTTTGATTCATATAAATTCTTAACGGTAAAAAAATGAACATTCTGGTTTTAAATTGCGGCAGTTCGTCGCTCAAATTTCAACTGATTGCGACCGATCTTGAACGCATCGAGCAAAATGCCGACCAAAAACTTGCATTTGGGCAAATCGAACGGATCGGCGGCGCGGCGATTTTGAATTTTTCCGTCGAAGGCAAAGAACCGGAGCGGAGTGCCGCGCCGATTCGCGATATTCCGGCGGCACTCGATGCGGCTATCAAATGGATTTCGGCGCAGTCCATCGGCGCGATAAACAATCTCGGCGATATTGATGCCATCGGGCACCGCGTCGTTCACGGCGGCGAATATTTTTCGCAATCGGTTCTGATTACTGATGAAGTTTTGCGCGGTATTGAAGACTGCATCGAACTTGCGCCGCTGCACAATCCGGCGAACGTCAAAGGAATTCGTGCGGCAAGCGAAATTTTCGGCAAAGCTCTGCCGCAAGCGGCGGTTTTCGACACGGCGTTTCATCAAACTCTGCCCGAAAAAGCGTTTCTTTACGCGATTCCGTATCAGCTTTACCGCCGCCACAAACTCCGCCGCTACGGTTTTCACGGCACCTCGCACCGCTACGTCGCTTACCGCTACCGAACAATCAACAATATTCCGCGTGAAAACGTCAATATTATCACTTTGCATCTCGGCAACGGCTGTTCGATTGCCGCAATTAAAGGCGGAAATTCGATTGATACTTCGATGGGGCTAACCCCGCTCGAAGGTCTCGTAATGGGAACGCGCTCCGGCGATTTGGACGCGGCGATTCTCGAATTTATCAGCGCGAAAGAAGGTTTGACGATTCACGAAACGGAAATGCTGCTCAATAAACAATCGGGACTTTTGGGGATTTCGGGTTTGACCAATGATATGCGCGAACTGCTTGCCGAAATGGAAGAATCGGGCGACCGCCGCGCACGGCTCGCCGTCGAAATTTTCTGCTACCGCGCCGCCAAATATATCGGCGCATATCTGTCAGCGATGAATGGCGCGGAGGCGATAATTTTTGCCGGCGGGATCGGTGAAAATTCGCCGCGCATTCGCACGCTTGTTTGCGAAAACCTGAAATGGTTCGGCATTGCGCTTGATGAATCTAAAAATTCATCGCACATCGGCGGAGTCGAAGGCGTTATCAGCAAGGATGATTCACGCGCCAATATCTGCGTCATTCCGACCAACGAAGAACTTTTAATCGCCCGCGATACGGTCAGATTAATTTTAAATAAAATCTAAACACCGTGTTTTTCAAATTCGTTAATTCTTCCGCCGATAATATTGCGGTAAGTCATTTTGGACTCGGCAGTTTTGGTTTCAAGACTCAACCAAAGTTTTTGTTTCGCTCAAAATATCCTCAAAACATTAGATAAAACCTCTTAAAAGATAATTTAGGGTCTTTTGAAATGAGTAAAAATTCCGCTTGATGTGAAAAAAATATCCGCTTTTTAGCAATCTTCGAGCGAAGGTATTAAAAAAATTAATCGGATAGATGAAAAATACTCTTGACAAGATAATTGAATTTGGGCATTATGTTAAAAACTTAAACAAATTCATTTAATTTGTTGCTTTATTAAAAAGTTTTCTTTCACAAAAATATTGATAAAATCTATTTTACTGATTATATTGCCTAAAATTCGGAACTCGTAAATAAATTCTTGAGTATTGAAAAGACGCATTTAATAAGTTTTACGTATTTTGTTAAATCATTAAACAAATATGAGGAAGATAAATCCCAAAAGTTTCACAACCGCTACGCGCGGAACTTCGCGGGAGATTAACCGGCAGATTGCGCTGACGCTTATTCGCACTCATCAGCCGGTTTCGCGGGCTGATTTATCGCGTTTGATGGATACGAACCGGGCTAATATTACCTTTTTGATCAACGATTTGCTGGAAGAAGGTCTAGTCCGCGAAGGCGCGACGGGCAACGATGCCAAACGCGGCCGACGACCAACATTTTTACATTTGAATTCACATCAACGCTGCGCGATTGCGGTTGATATTCGCGCGACGCGGACCTATTTGATGATGACGGATATGATCGGCAAACAACTTGAGAACATCGTCAGTTTTCCGACCGAACTGGAACCCGAAAAATTTATCAAGACGCTGAGCAAACTTATTAAGCAGCTGTTGGCCGATAACGAGGAAGTTTCTGCTTGCGACGGCATCGGGTTGGTCGTTCCCGGAATGACGGACATTAAAACAGGAATGGTTTTGCACGCGCCGACTTTGGGTTGGCGAAATGTCGAATTGCTCGCGCTTTTGCAAAAAGAGTTTGCGGATATTCCGATTTACATCGAAAATTCGGGAAAAGCGTGCGCGCTTTCACAAATCTGGGCGACGCGCAGTGATCTGCAAGCGCACAACGATTTGGTTTTTGTGAGTATTTCGGACGGCGTTGGAGTCGGCGTGGTGATTAATGGTGAACTGATGCGGGGAAAACACAACACCGCCGGAGAATTCGCCCACGTTCCGCTGAGTATTGACGGGTTGCCGTGTTCGTGCGGCGCGAACGGTTGTTGGGAAGCGTATATTTCGAATCTGGCGACAATTTCGCGCTATTTCGGAAAGAATTTATCGCCGCGGCAGCCGCTTTCTTTGGAGGCGGCGAATTTTACGATTGAAGATTTGGTCAAACGCGCCCGCACCGGCGACGGCAAAGCACTGGCGGCACTGCATTTAACGGCGCGGTACCTGGGACTTGGACTGGCTTCGATAATTAATGTGATTGACCCGTCGCAGATATATCTCGGCGGCGAAATTACCGAGGCTTGGGACTTGATCGAGCCGCAAGTGCGCGCTGCGATTAAAGAAAGAACTTTGATTAGAGACCTTGGAGCGACACCGATCCGGATTGTTCCGGCGAACGAATATCCGCGTCTTCGCGGCGCGGTCGCACTGGTTACGGCTCCGGCTTTTGCCGCTCCAAAGGTGGCTTAGAAAAAAACTAAATAAACCAGAAATGTTCGACAAAGACGACCGGTTTTTAAAACAACCGATTCTTTGCTGGGGAGAAATTTGCTCAAAATTCAGAAAGCAGTTTTGAAAGATTAAGCAGGGTTGCAGTAAAAGCGGCAATAAATTTTGCCCGAATAAAATTTTTTTGGAGGGTTGTTTCAATGAGTAGTAAAAAGGGTTTGCAATATTTTCAAAAGCATCGTTTGTCTTTTTGCGTCTTGCTTTATTTAATGATAATTAGCGGCGTTTCCGGTGTTTTGGGGCAGACGAGTTTCGGGCAAGTTTCCGGCTCGGTCTCTGATTCAGCCGGCGCGGCGGTTCCTAATGCAACAGTGACGGTGACCAATCCGGCAACGAATTTTTCGCGGACAGCGACGACTGACAGCAACGGTTTTTACACGGTGACGAATCTTCCGGTCGGAACTTACAGTGTTTCCGTCGAAGTGCAGAATTTTAAGAAGTCGGTCAAAACCGAAAATTCTTTGAGTGCCGACCAGCGTTTGACCGTAGATTTTGCGCTCGAAGCGGGACAAATCTCCGAAGTGGTTGAGATTACCCAAACCAGCGGCGAAACGGTTAATACCACCTCCGGCGAGGTGGCCAAAGTAATTGACAGTCAACAGGTTGATAATCTGGCACTAAACGGACGCAATTATTATCAATTGTTGTCAGTCATTCCGGGCGCGGTCGTCACCGCGGATGATTCACTCGACACGAATCTGGCGACAAATACGATCAACATTAACGGGAATCGCGGGGTTTCCAATAATTTGACGGTTGATGGCGGAAATAATTTAAATGCCGGCAGTAACGCCAGCCAAATCAACAATGTCGGACTCGATTTCATTCAGGAAGTTAAACTTGAAACTTCCAATTTTTCCGCCGAATACGGACGTAATTCGGGAGCGCAAATTAATGTTGTGACCAAGCGCGGAACCAATTCATATCACGGATCTTTATTCGAGTTTCTTCGCAATGACCGCTTTGATGCGCGGGATGCTTTTGCCGCCACCAAACCGAAGCTTCGCTATAATAATTATGGCTACAGCATTGGCGGTCCGGTGCCGTTTCCGAATTTTGGCGAAGGCGTTCCGTTTTTCAGTTCGGGAAAGGATAAATTCTTTTTCTTCGCCGGACAGGAATGGAAAACCATCCATCGTTCGGGTGCTTCCAACCGCCAGACGCTTCCGACGACGGCTGAATTAAATGGCGATTTCTCGTTTCGCCTGAGAGGCGCTGACGGAATTGTCGGCACCGCCGATGATGGTGTTTTACGCGACCCGGCCCTGACCGGAGGCTGCACTGCGCAGGTTATTAATGCAACCACCGGCGTCATCACTCCGGCGAATCGGACGGGTTGTTTCGGCGTCAATGATGTCAGTTTGCGAAATAGAATTCCGCTCTCTCGTATCACGCCGAATGGTTTGGCTTTTTCTAATCTTTATCGAACTATGATCGGGTTGGCCGCCGGTTTTACGGATACGCCGACCGCCAACAATACCACTTTCCAACCGCCGCTGACCAGCGATTTTCGGCAGGAATTTGTTCGTCTCGACTACATTTTTAACGACAAGCAATCTATTTACGGGCGATATATTCATGATACAAATGTCGTCGTTGATCCGTACGGCACGTTTATCAACTCGCCGCTGCCAACCTCACAAGAATTGCGCAACCGTCCGGGCAATGGTTTTCAAGCCGGTTATCTTTGGAATATCAGAGCAACCTTAATAAACGATTTGAGATTTAGTGCCGCCTGGAGCAATCAGGTGGTGGCGCCGAATACAGGTTATGCCTATCGCGAAACTTATGGGTTTACTTTTCCACAACTTTTTCCGACTGGCGGACAATATGAAAATTCTATTCCGAATACCAGTTTTTCAGGCACCGGGACAGTTGCCAACTTTTCCGGTGTAGCGGCAACTTTGACGGCTCTGACCCGCGATTATTCGCTCAACGATACATTAACCTGGGTCTCAGGTGATCACACTGTCAAGTTCGGCGGATTATTTAATTTCAATCAAACCTATCAAAACGGACGATCACTTTATGCCGGATCGGTGAATTTTAATACCGGCGGTAATCCGAATTCCAGCGGAAATGCTTTTGCCGATGCGCTGCTTGGCAATTACCGAACTTACAGTGAAGCCTCGTATGATCCGGCATCACATTTTCGTTTCAAACAATATGAAGCCTTCGTCAGTGACAACTGGCGAGTAAATAAAAGGCTCAGTCTGGAACTCGGAGTGCGGTATCAGTTTGGAACGCCTTTTTATACCGCGGAAAACACTGTTACTAATTTCGATCCGGCGTATTATGATCCGGCCCGAGCCGTGACTCTGAATGCCGCCGGGACGATTGTCACGATCGGACCCGGAGCAAATAGATTTAACGGATTGATTCGGGCCGGTGACGGTGTTCCGTTAAATTATCAGGGAGTTGTCCCGAGCTATAACAGCCCGAATGTGTTGGCGGTGCCGACCGGCGCACCGCGCGGATTTTCTAAAGGTAAAAACTATTTTATGCCGCGCGTCGGTTTTGCCTATTCACCGTTTAATGACGGGAAAACATCAATCCGCGGCGGCTTTGGAATGTATTATGACCGGATCGAAGGAAATGTTATTTTTCCGCTTGAAAATAATCCGCCGTTTGTTGATTCGGCCAACTACGAAAACGGAAACATTGCCAGTATCCGCGGCGGAGCAGTCGCGGCACTGACGCCATTCGCGGCGCTCACCACGATCAGTCCCGATATGGTACCGTCGAGCACGATGAATTTCAGTCTCGGCGTGCAGCGTGAATTGCCGTGGGGAATTTTTGTCGAAGCCACCGGAGTCGGAAATCTTGGTCGTCACCTGACCAGACAGGTAGATATTAATTCAGTTCCTTTTGCAATAGTCAATGCTAATCCGACGATTCCGGTGGCGGCTCTGCGACGTTATAAAGGTTATTCAGCGATTAATCAAAGGCTTAGCGATGCGACGTCGCATTACTACGCATTACAGCTTTATGCGGCAAAACGAAAAGGCGATCTGCTTGCGACAATCAGTTATACGTGGTCAAAAGTTTTAACCGATGCCAATGTTTTGACCGAAGCGGCAGAAGAAGGACTGGCGGCGCGAAGTTTCAACTACGGTCCGGCGAGTTTTGATCGCCGTCATATTTTTGTCGCTACCTATACCTATGAACTTCCGTTCTTTAAAAAATCAAATGGTTTTGTCAAAGCATTGCTGAGCGGCTATGAAATCAGCGGTATTACGCGTCTGCAAGCCGGAAAGCCATATACTATCACCGGCTCATCTTTAACCGGAGCGGTTAACACAACGCGGCGGGCGGACGTGATAAGTTCCGATCTTTATCTGAGGGACAATCGCCAGTGGCTCAATCCGGCCGCTTTTACTTTTGCGCCGCCGACCAGATTGGGCAACAGCGGAGTTTCAATTGTTACCGGTCCGGTTTTGGCGGTGACGGATTTCTCGATTCGCAAGCTGTTTCATTTTGGCGAGAAGCGGTCGCTGCGTTTTCAGGGAGATGTCTTTAATGCCTTTAATCGTAATAACTTCAGCGGTATTCAGACAGTTACGACAAACTCCGGTTTTGGAACTTTCACGACCTCAGGTCCGGGAAGAAGTATTCAACTCGGCATCAAGTTTCTCTTTTAGTCATTAAAAAGAACCAGGGTTCGGTCAGATTGAAATCAAATTTGGGCGAACTCTGTTTTTCTGATAAATCACGCGGCCTAGAGAATTATTTTAAACGACCAAGCTGTAATTATGTTAAAGAAAAAAATATTTATAGGAGCTCGTTTGGTGATCATTTTAGCCATGGTTTTGAACGTCGCTTTTCAAAATCAAATAACGGCTCAAACAAATCAGGCGCCAACAACAATTTCCACGGAGAATTTAAGAACGGAAGTTCGGGATTTTACGGCGCGTGAGATGGCCGCGCATTTTGCCGATATTAAAACTTTGAATCCGCCGCCTAACAAAGTTCTCGGCGCGTTGACGATCGGCGAATTTTCGTGGGGAAGTTTTGCGCGGGCGCTCGCCGCGCAGGCTGAC
>JBDTZT010000549.1:0-3522 GCA_040005005.1 Actinomycetota bacterium | reverse complement strand
ATTTATACGGTCGGAACGCTTGGACGCATTTTGCAGGCGCAAAAGCAGGATAACGGGCAGATAAAAGTGGTTGTCGAGGGTCGGGAACGCGGCGTTGCTGTGCGGGTCGAACAGGACGGCGACGGAATGTTTTTCGCGCACGTCCGCAAAATCCAGTCGGTTGACGAATCAGGTTATCGCACCGACGGGCTGCTTCAAACCATCCATAATCTGGTCGAACAATTTTTGCGCGTCTCGCCCGATGCTTATTCGGATGCACTTCACGCTAGTTTACGCGGAATTTCCGCCGCCCAGATTGCCGACGCAATGAGCTCGCATCTGCGGATCGCAGTTGACGAAAAGCAAAAACTGCTCGAAACATTTTCCGTGCAGGAACGCTTGCAGAAACTGATCGAAATTCTCGAACACGAAATCGAAAAGAAACAACTCGACCGCAATATTCACGCTCGCACAAAGAAGCAGATGGACAAACATCAGCGCGAATATTATCTGAACGAACAAATTAAAGCGATTCACAAAGAACTCGGACGCAAAGACGACAAAGCCGAACTCGAAGAACTGAAAAAGAAAATCGAGGAAGCCGGAATGACCGAAGAAGCGCGTGATAAAGCGATGCTCGAATTTGCCCGGCTTGAAGCAATGCCGCCGATGTCGGCCGAAAGCACCGTTTCACGCACCTATCTCGATTGGTTGATCAATGTTCCCTGGAATAAACGCAGCGAAGAAATTAACGATTTAGCCGAAGCCGAAAAGGTTTTGAACGAAGACCATTACGGCTTGGCAAAAATCAAAGAAAGAATCTTGGAATATCTCGCCGTTCGCCAACTCGTCAAAAATCCGAAAGGCACGATTCTGTGTTTCGTCGGTGCGCCCGGCGTTGGTAAAACTTCTCTGGGAAAATCAATTGCCAAAGCGACAGGCCGAAAATTCGTCCGCCTGGCGCTCGGCGGCGTTCACGATGAAGCCGAAATTCGCGGTCATCGCCGAACCTATATCGGCGCCTTGCCCGGCCAGATCGTTCAATTGATGAAACGCGCCGGAACGGTTAACCCGGTGATTCTTTTAGACGAAGTTGATAAATTGGGCCGGGATTTTCGCGGCGATCCGTCGTCGGCATTACTCGAAGTTCTCGATCCTGAACAAAATCACACGTTCCGCGATCATTATTTGGACGTTGATTACGATTTGTCGCAGGTTTTCTTTATTGCGACCGCCAATGTTCTACACACGATTCCGGCGCCGCTCCAAGACCGCCTGGAAATCTTACCTCTGTCGGGTTATACCGAACGCGAAAAGGTCGAGATTGCCAAACGTCATCTGTTTTCAAAACAGGTCGCAGGCAGCGGGCTAGAGATCGAAAAGGTCAAATTCACCGACGACGGGATTTTAGAAGTTATTCGCCATTATACCCGCGAAGCCGGTGTCAGAAATCTTGAAAGAGAAATTTCTTCGTGCCTCAGAAAAATCGCCCGAAAATTTGTCGTCTCCGAAACAAAAGACGAATTCCGCGCCGTCATTGACGCGGAAAAAGTGCGCGAACTTTTGGGGACGATTCGTTTCCGCAAACAGGACATTGCCCGCAAGAGCGAAATCGGTCTGGTCAACGGTTTGGCTTGGACGGAAGTCGGCGGCGACGTTTTGCAGGTCGAGGCCACTCTCGTCAAAGGTAAAGGCAACGTTACTTTGACCGGAAAACTCGGCGAAGTAATGCAGGAATCGGCCCGCGCCGCGCTGACCTGTGTTCGCACCCGCGCCGAAAAATTAGGCATCGCTGAAGAAAATTTTCACGAAAAGGATTTGCACATCCACGTTCCCGAAGGCGCCATTCCGAAGGACGGACCTTCTGCCGGAATCACGCTCGCGACCGCGATGGTTTCGGTTTTAACTGGCAAACCCGCGCGCCACGATGTCGCCATGACCGGCGAAATTACGCTGCGCGGCAAAGTTTTGCCGATTGGCGGCGTCAAGGAAAAACTTCTCGCGGCGCACCGTTTCGGCTTAAAGACAATCATTATGTCGAAAGATAACGAAAAAGATCTCGCCGACATTCCCGACGAAATTCGCGAAGATTTGACGATTCACACGGTTGATATGATTGATGAAGTTTTGAAATACGCACTCGAACCGGATAAGACTGAAGAAATTCTCGAAACCCCGCAAATCTGGAAAACCGACAAACCGGCAACAGATATTTCGGCGACAATAGAGTAAATTCAATAAATCAAAAAACTGAAACCACGAAAAAACGCGAGCAATTCTCAATGTTCCTTCGTGGTTTTATTAAACAATGAAGCAGAGAACTCACTGTGGAAGTTCAGGGCTTCGGGAAATTTGTGCGTCGAAAAATTCTCAAAAGAATAATTCCAAATGAAAAACAAATGCCGCGACTTCACTGGCAGCGTGATTATTCGCGCTCAGGCGGTCGAGCCGACCGCGCTCCAATTTGAAAAATCCACAATTTAAAGACCCGAAACAAAACGGCGGAAAAAAAGCGCTGGCTGAAGCGATGGAACATCTCGAAAAAGACCCGATTGTTCTGTGGGGCTGGTCGCCGGACAACAGCTGCACGACTCCGTCACTCAGCTATCAAGATTTATGGCAAAAATTCACGAATGGATGGATAACGGCGGCGCGTGTCCCGATTAATAATAATTTGACTAAATATTGAGAAAATATTAAACTCTTAAATTCAAACGTGGTGAGTTAGAGCGACTTGCGACCACGCTAAAAATCGCTAAACAGCTATGAGTTTTCAAATTTAATTTTTAGAAAAAAAACTCTGTGCTTGTTTGGCGCGGAGTTTTTGATTTTTGACTCGATAAATGTATTTAAGTCAAAATTATTTATGAACAATGAAGAAAAAATTGAGATTGAATTCGATGTTACAGCGCAGGATTATCGCCGGATTTTGTTTTGGTATCATTGGAAAAGCACACTTGCGCTTGCAATAATTTATCTGATCGGCGCTTCAACCATGATTTGGCTTGTCACTTTTGGGGCAGGGGGAAATTCTTTTGATGTGAAGATTAAGGATGTTTTTTTGATTTTCGGTTTCTTCACTATTTTGCCTATTTTAATCGGGTTTAGTTTTTATTTCAGTATATTTAAACAAGCCAAAAAGATTGAAAAAATTTGCGAAAAGGCAATCATTTTGTTTGATGAGAACGGGGTAGAATCAAAATCGGAAACAACCTCGTCAAAAATGAATTGGGAAAGGTTCGCAAAGATTTATGAAACCAAAACAGATTTCATATTCTTTCCTCAAGAAAATTTGTTCTATCCGATTCCCAAACGATTTTTCAAAAACGCCGGGCAAATTGACGATTTCAAAAAACTTATAACCGTGAAACTCGGTGCAAATGCCAAACTGAAAACTAATTTATGAGCAATTATTTTTTAGATTTATTAAAAGAAAAAGTCGTCGTTTTCGATGGCGCGATGGGAACTTTTCTGCAAGGGCAGAATTTGACGGTTGAGGATTGGGGCGGAGCAAATTTTGAAAATTGTTCGGAAAATCTGCTT
>JBDTZT010000040.1:0-11907 GCA_040005005.1 Actinomycetota bacterium | reverse complement strand
TTCAATTCGTTCGGGTCTTTTGAAGGCGGACGAATATAGTTGATATTGATTTTGTCCGGCTTCAAATCGTGTTTCAAAAAGTCGTACCAATCGAAAATCGTGTCTTCGTTGGAATGCATCACGCAAGTACAGGTTTGAATGTCGAGTTTCGGAAATTGTTCCCGTTTCATCTGCTGCAGAGTCCGCGCCGTATGAATCGCTTTGTCCCAGCTTCCCTCTTTGCAGCGGATTTTTTCGTGCGCTTCTTTCATTCCGTCAATGCCGAGCGCAACCGTCACGTTCAAATTCGGACATTCTTCCATAATGCGCGTCACGTCAGGGAAAATGCGCGGGTGAATTTGTCCGTTGCTCATTAAATAAACCGAATCGAGTTTGTTGTTTTCATAAAATGACCGAACGATTTCGGGCAAATCCTTGCGCGTGAAAGGTTCGCCGCCGGCGAGCACGAGAACGCCCAGGTTTCCGCCGAGAGTTTCAGAAATTTTGGCGATTTCGTCCGCCTTCATCTGTAATTTCTTGCGCGGCCGGTCATCGAGTTCTTCGGTGAAGAAACAGTGCGTGCAGCGCATATCGCAGACGCTCGTGACCAGAATATTCAAAAAAACGGGCGAAATCGGTCGGCCGACCAAAATGCTCGCGTATCGCTTAAAAATCTCTTTTGTTGCAAAATCCATTATTTTATCCTATCGGAAAACTTATCTCCGGCTTTGATGCCGTAATTTTCCGCTACGTTTTAATTTATCTTACCTTTGAGCCTTTGAGCAACAGAAAGCAAACATTTACGGTGATTTAATATGTCAGAAGATTGTAATTTTTTGCTTTATGGCGAAAACAAACAGCAATTTATCTTTAAGTTTGCAACTTTCATCTTTAACATTGCGATGGAAAAGATGAAAGTCGCAAACTTAAAGATAAAAATTGCATTCGCGGTCTTTAAGTTCGACACGTTAAAGATGAAAGCTGCAATGCGGAAGATGAAAGTCGCAACTGTAAAGATAAAAGTTGCAAACTTAAAGGCATCAATCGCAAACTTAAAGATGAAAGTTGCAAACTTAAAGGCGTCAATCGCAACCGCCCGGACGAAAGTTAGAACTGTTAAAGCAAAAAATTTCCGACCTTCCTCAAAGATTCAAATTTGTCTTCGATTTTTGCCTTTTTACTTTTGCCTTTCTATTTTCCCGCCGTCCGCGTTAAAATCAAACTATGTTCCGCAGAGTTTATTTGGATAATTCAGCGACGACGCCGATTGACCGCGAAGTTTTTGCGGCGATGCTTCCTTTTTTGACCGATAAATTCGGCAACGCTTCGAGCATTCACTTCTTCGGACAGGAAGCCCGCGCCGCCATTGACCGGGCGCGTCATCAGGTCGCCGAACTGATCAATGCGCGCCCCGCTGAAATAGTTTTCACCTCCGGCGGAACAGAGGCGAACAATCTCGCCATTCGCGGTTTGATTGAAGCCAACGACAAATACGGCAAACACATCATTACCTCGGACATCGAACATTCGGCGGTCAAAGAAGTCTGTATTGATGCAGAAAAACGCGGATTCGAGGTGACCTATTTGCCCGTTTACGAAGACGGCATAGTCAGAATTGAAGATGTCCGAAATGCGTTGCGTGACGATACCTTTTTAATCACGGTGATGACCGCCAATAACGAAATCGGCACGATTCAGCCGGTCGAAGAAATCGGCCGATTGGTTCGTGAATTGCGCGAAAAAGGTAAAAAGATTTGGTTTCACACCGACGCGGTGCAAGCCGTCGGCAAAATTGCGGTGGATATTGAAGAAATCGGCTGTGATCTGTTGTCAATTTCGGCGCATAAAATCTACGCGCCGAAAGGTGTCGGGGCGCTCTATGTGCGGCGCGGTGTGCGTCTGCACAAACAAAACATCGGCGGACACCAGGAACGTGAACGGCGCGGCGGCACGGAAAATGTTCCCTTTATCGCCGCCTTCGGCAAGGCTTGCGAACTCGCCAAAAAGAATCTCGCGACGGACACGGCGCGGCTTGCCTGCCTGCGAAATAAATTAGAAAACGAGGTCGGCGAGAAGATAACCGACCTCGTTTTCAACGGCAAACCTGAAAGTCGTCTGCCGAATATCGCCAATATTTCTTTCCGCTTTATCGAAGGCGAAGGCTTGCTGATAAATCTCGATATGCAGGGCATCGCCGTTTCGACCGGCTCGGCGTGTTCGTCCGGCTCGCTCGAACCGTCGCCTGTGATCCGCGCTCTAGGCCGCAACGACGACCTCGCCCGCGGTGCAATCCGTTTCAGCTTCGGCAAGGAAAATACGGCGGAAGATGTCGAATATCTATTGGAGGTTTTGCCGAAAGCCGTCGAAAATCTGCGGAGGCTTTCGCCCACCTATTCAAACCTACCTGCAATCAAACCGTAAATTTCATCTTCCGGCATCTAAAGTATTACCGGATAACTTCTAAAGTGGCTGTTGTTATCCGAATTTTTATGATCATTTTGGAATCTGAACTTCAGTGATTTCATCCACGTAGGTTTTCCACTCAATGTAGCTTTGATATTCACTTAACACTAAACTCCATTTTTTCGAGCGTCGAAGAGTTATTTTTTTTATATCCGGGCATTTATTACCACAAAGTTGATCTGTAACTTTTATATTGCCCTCAAGTTTATTATTCGTTAGAATCCCTTCGAACTCGTAAAAACCCCAGGAGGGTACATAACCGCTATCGGGTCTATCGTGAATCAATGCCAGTAGCAGTTTTGATTGAAACGAAAGTTTATTTGATTGTGGGTCAAATCGGACATTTTCCAAAATACCTTTTGGCGGATCGCCCATCTGTCTTAAATAGCCGCTGCCTGAAATCAAACCGTAAAACTTGTCATCTTGTTTCCAGAGTTTAACGGAATAACCTTGCTGGTGTTCTCCATCGCTTTTAACATTGGTAAAGTCTCCGGTCACTTTGACCGGAGATTCTTTTTTCTGTTCAACCATTGAGGTTGAATCATTCACAGAAGTTTTGTTCTGAGCTTCTGTTTTTGTTGTGACAATTTCGTGCGAACAGCCAAACAGACTCAAAATCATTATACAAACCAAATATTTCATCACTATACCCATATTACTGTCCTCCAACGTGGTTCTTGCCCGACAAAATTAAAATGATGTCCCTCACCGTCGCCTTTCGCTCTCACTAAACCGCATTTATTTGCAAACGCATTTATTTGTCGGCCGTTTACCCCACCAATAGCTATATCGAATGCCGTTCCTTTAACATGCCTGCTTTTATCTACGGGGTCGGGTGCTCCGGTTATTTGATGAACCGCATTTATTTCTTTATTGACTTCATTTTTTAATTTTTGACATTCTTTTCCATATTTCTTCAGTTCCTTTCGCTTGTTCCATAAATCGACAAAATGCGCTTGATAGGATTCCGGTCTCCATCCCGACGTAGGGTTAGCGGTTCCGCCCACCTTCTCTATTGCACTTTTAAGACAATCAAGTGCGTTTCGTGTTCCTTCGGTAAGACCGCCCGTGTCAACTATATCTCCTTGTGCTGCCTCAAAGCGTTGCCCATCAGCATCTGTCGGGTATTTTAAAGGCGCAACCGGACACTCTTTTTTCTTTTCGCCATCTTGTTGACCGCCGCCGCCGCCGCCGCCACCGCCGCCGCCGGGATCAGGTGAATAAAAAAATCTGATACTACAAACTCTTTGATCATTTTCATAATGACAAGTCCAGTATGCTTGCAGCAACAACCCGCTCGGATCAACAAAGTTCGTCGGCTGATTTTCGACATACGAGTAGCGGTTGAAACTCTGCGGATTGGCAAGATTTATCGAACCGGTGAAGGGGTCGGGCGAAGTCCAGCGTCCGGCTTGATTTTCATATTTTCTAAACCATGTATTATCAAGTCCGGTGGCTTCGTCGCGTTCGGTTAAGCCGTATTTGTAGCGCAGATTGTTGGCGGTTCCGAAGCCTTTATTTTCCGTTCTTAACCCGACATTGACACCGATTTCTTCGCCGAAGGCCTGATAATCCCGGCGGGCTTGGACAAATCCGGTGTTGCTCAGAATCGCCCGCGTTGAACCCTGATGGTCTTCTAAAACATATTTTACGCCGCCTTCGTCGGCAGATTGCAGCCCGCCGTATTCAGCGACGAGTCGGCTGTCCAAATCATAGATCAGAAAACGCCAGACACCGCTGATCTTTTCCGCCACCCGCTGTCCCGAAGAATCATAGACACTCAAAGCATCTTGAGTATTTGCTTTAATTGCCTTGATCACCCGCCCGTTGGCATCGTAATTGAAACTCAGCGCGCGAAATTTGTTATCGGTGGTCACATTTCCGGCCTCGTCATACGTCGTGCCGGCGGTCAATCGATTGGTTGATCGGCTGATGTCCGGAGCTTCAACCGGGGTGTAGGGCAATGGATTTTCTTGGCCCGTTGGCGGGTTTGAAGATTGTTTGCGGTAAAGATTACCGAACCGGTCAAAATCGAATTTCTGTTTGTAACTGAGCGCATTCGTATCACCGCGATATTCTTTGGCTTCCGCCAATCGGCCCAAAGAATCATAACTGAACTTCTGCGTCCATTGTTTGTTGGTTCCGATATAACTTTCAATCTTTGCCAATTGATTGTTATTTTTGGTTGGGTCGAGATTACCGTTTGAATCAATTTGACCATAACCGTAATCGTATTTCTGAATAACTTCGCCGGCTTTTGATAAAGTGTGGTTAGTCATTTGCAAACGGTCATTAAAGGCAAATGTTTGGGTGGTGCCGTTACCAAGCGTCATCGAACTCAATATCCCGCCCGATTGCTGGTATTGTAAACTGCCAAGATAAGTTCTGCTTTGATCAGCCAAACCTAAAAGCCGCCCGTTCGCATCGTAGCTCATTGAAATTGTCTTTCCTGACGGATATTTCTCAGAGATCAATTGTCCCGCCAAATTGTAGGCGTATTCGAGACTGTAAATCTGATTACCGATTGACTGGCGATGTTTCACGACGCGCCCCATTTTATCATAATCGAACTCAGTGGCGGTAGTGGGTGTGTCAGGTCGCGCCGCGCCGCCGTCAGCAGTTTCTATTCTGGTCAATTTGCCTTTATTGTAAGAACCTCCCTGCTCTTGATCATATGTATAAGTTTCGGTGGGTGTTCCATCTGAAAATGTCACCGATTGAACCCGATTTAAGTTGTCATAATTGAAGTGCGCGTTGACTCCCCGGGCATCATAGCCATCAGTTAGCAAACCATCCGCATTGTATTTCAAAACCTTCGTCCACATTCCGCCGCTGGTCTGTTTGACACCGTCGTCATTCAAAGTTGCGTTGGCTTCGACTTGACGCTCATGCGTCAATCTCCCGAGCGAATCATGTTTGAAAAGTCTTTCCTGGGTCGTGGTCCCATCCGATTGCGTAACTTTGGCAAGGTTATTATTGCCGTCATATTCATAACTTGTCGGCTGATTTGGACTTTCAACCGCACCCAGATTGCCGCTTGGATCAGGCTCATCAATTCGCACCGCCCGGCTCAAAGCATCATAAATTTGCCTTCTTTGCTTACCTGCTTGATCCGTGACGGTTACAAAAGTTTTATTAAATCCCGGCGGAGTCGTAGTTAAATCGCTGAATTCGGTGGAAATAGTTGTATTGTCCTGCAACCGAACGGAGGTCGTTCGACCTAATGCATCGTAACTTAAAACCTCCGTGAATTTCGTGGCGGCAGGGATCGCGCCCGTCGGCGTTGAAACATAAAACGGGTTGTATGATTTAACGGGTCTGCCCAATTTATCGAATTCCGCGGCCGCAATACTCCAGCCGTCAGGCGTTTGCGTTGCACTTCTGAAACCGTCGCCGCGCCCGTTGAAATAGCTGTAACTTTGCGCCGTATGACTTGAATCCAAAGTTGTTGTCGTGCGGACAAAGCCGGGCAGAAGATTATTTGGATTGGTAATCAGCTTATCGCTGTATTCCGCCAAAACAAACCCGCCGCTCGGATAAATTGTTTTCTTCGGTCGGAGTGTGTCGGGTTCATATTCATAGCTCGTCACCTGCGCGTTTTCATCGGTCGAAGTCAACACCAGTCCGGTGTTGCGGTTATAAGTTACGGAGGTCGTCAACTGAGTTGGCGAGGTACCTTTGGTTTCCGAAATTGGAAAGGCGTATTCATTGGCCTTGTCGTAAGCGTTTGTTTTGAAATTGCAGCAGCTCAAAGTTGCCGAGACAACATTTCCGGCAATGTCATAATCATAATCGGCGACATTATTAGCATTCAAATCGCTGATTAAGACCCCTTTCACTGTTGTCACATTTCCGCGATACGCACTTGCCGCCGTATAGCCGTAATGATGAATCGTGACACAACGATCGGGAAGCGCACTTTGACTCTGAGAATTTCCGTCAGGGCAAACCGTTTCATCCCACGCCGGACGGTCCGGATTATAAAATGTGTCGTGGGTCGCAATATCAATATCGCTGCGTTTGGTAATCGTCTGGTCGCTTCCGTTATGATCGTATTCATAAAGTGTTTTGGAAACGGTCGTGTTGTTGACAATCGTTTTGACCGATTTCGTCAACCCCAAAATATTGGCGTTGACCCAACCCGAACCGGTTTCATATTCGATTTCGGTGGTTCTGAGCAATGCCGCATTGGTGCCGTAATCATATTCTTTAGCTTTCGTTTGATTATTATATTGATCATATTCAAATTCGGTCGCCTTGGTCAGTCCGGCTTCATTCGTGACTTCGATTTTTTGAAGTTTCGGATTGCGCCGACCAAGTGTTGTTCCGGTTCCCGGCGCCCAGATATAGACGATTTTTGACATTAATTTGTCAGGAAAGGTGCCGCTGCCGACTTTCGTCACCGAAATTTCTTTGATCAAACCGCTCTGCCAATCGCCGGAATTAGATAAGCGGGTTTCCGATCTCAAATCAAAACCGTTATCTTTGACCGTTATTTGCGAAAGATTATCGTTTCCGATGGTTGGTTCGGGAACATTGTAGAATGTTTCCTGCGGCAGGGCGGCGGTTCGTCCCTGCCAATCGTCAGTGCGTTTCGTGTAGTTCGGCACATCATCCAAAGCCGTTGCGCCGTCCGGGTAATCATACTCGGTTGAGGCGGCAAAAATTCCTTCGGTTAAAGTTCCGGTCGTATTTGTCGCGGTCGTGCCGGCGGTCATTCCGACCTGCCGGGTGATTTTCCTGATCATCCCGTAATTCGTCGCGTATTCGTATTTATAACCCGTTTTGGTCGCCGGCAGATAGACATACTGCAAAACCCGTATGCTCGTCGGCGCGGTAATCTGCCCGTTGAATTTGCCCGCCGAATTTAAGGTCAAATCCTGATAATAAAACCGGACGGTTTGAATTTCGGAATTCTCGGTCATTCCCGGAATGGTCACGGCAACCAGTTTATCGGGATTACCATTGGCGTCCGTTTCGTAATAAAACTGAATTTTCCGATTGAGCGTGTCGGTCACGTAATCAATTCTTCCCGATTGATCGGACTTGTAAGCAATGTGAATCCGATTACCGTTACTATCCTGAATAATAATCGGATAATGTTTGCGAATATTACCGCCGCCGAAAGCTCCGGCATAATATACTTTTGTACCGTTTGGATAAGTAACGGTAAAATTTGTATTGGCATAGCTATTCAGATTGGAAACAACCGCTTCTCCACCGGTTCTGATATAAGTGCCGTCAGTTGATTCAAAGACCGCACAAGTCGAACCGATGAAAGTTTTGCAAGTGAATTGATGACGCGTTCCGTCCTCGTCGGTTATTCCTTGCGGCTGTATTTTGTAAATCCCGCCGCTCCCGGTCGAAAAGGCAAACGATTCCAAATAACCGAAACCGGAACTGAATCCCGGCGCAATCCAGCTTTGCTCAACATCGTAAGTAAAGTGGTTTTGGCTACAGCTGCCTTGCGGATCATACTGCAAACAAGATTTGTTCCAGGTGCGGCTGTTGTAGGTTAAGCCGACTCCGGCATCAATTCCCCGGCCCGAAAGCACGGCCAGCGGAATCTCAAAACTGAAATTGGCAATTCCGGCGCGGTGTTGAATTCTGATGGCGGCCGCCTGATTCGGTGAATCTTTCTCAACCTGTCCGAACGGTGCCCCAAGGTTGTTTTCATAACTGTAAACCGATTCTCTTTCGTTATCGGGCAATTGGTTAAAAAGCGGGGCCGCCGCCGAGGGCTTATTTTTGACTGAAACTTCTTTATTATTTTCAAGGCTCGAATTTGAAGGCTCTTTTTCAGATTTGACGATTTCGGTATTTGTTTCAACCTTTTCATTTGATTTCGGCTCTGATCTTTCGATAGTTTCTTCTTCCGCTAAGTTCTTATCGTTCTTTTTTTCCGAATTTGCATCATTTGCCTTTTTCTTCTTTTTCTTGTCATCGTCACTTTCGCCCGGCAAAGCGTTTTCCCGCCTCCACGGCGTTGTCCACGATTCGATTTTCGCATTCAAACTTCTCCATCCGGCAGTCCAGACAGACAGTTTTTCATTGACCGGCTCAAACTGATCGGGGCCGGCATTTCCGGCGGGAATTGCGGCCCCGGCCGGAAGCGCGAACAGCGGCAGAAGCATCAGACAAATCAATAAACTTGCCAGCCATTGTTTGCCTTCCAAACCTAAAGATACCAAGTCTTTGAGCTTGTTCGTGATCGGTGAAATCTGCTTGATTGTTTGCCAAAATTGTCGGTGATTTTGATTATTTGAGCGCATAACTTTTCCTCTTTTTTTGTGATGTTTCAATTTTTCAGTGTTTTTTCAATTATTTTTTGTCTTTTTACATTTACCGCAATAATTACCGGCGCCAGGTTGCCGGAACCGGAATATCTCCGTTTGTTCCCCACGCGGTCGCCCGCATACTGCCATCCGCTGAACGGCGGATATACCAAACACCGGTCGCAGGTCGCCAAACGGCAATATCCGTTTTTGCATCGCTGTCGAGAGAATCGTTGTAACGTCCCGGCACGGCAATATCGGCAGTCAGTCCCCAATTTATAACGGAAACAGTGCCGTCGGTGCTGTAGCGAATCCGCCAATAATTATCGCTGCCGCGACGGGTCGCATAATCGGCTTTGCCGTCACCGTCATAATCGCCGATCACGGGCTCGTCGCCGGTTTGACCGATGGAATAGGAAATTGCCTGATTGGTGGCTGATGACTGCACCCAGAAGGTCGCCGCGCTGTTTCGCCAGACAACTAAATCGGCGCGTCCGTCACCGTCGAAATCAGCCGGCACAGGTTTATCGCCGCTTGATCCAAAAACCGGAGAAAGACTCCCGCCATTTGAACTTTGCCGGATATACCAGGTTTGATTGGAAGGTCGCCAAAGGGTAATGTCGGCGCGTCCGTCGCCGTCAAAATCCGCCACTGCCGGAATATCTTCCGAAGTTCCGTAAGGAATATATTGAATTGCCCCGTTGGAACTGTTGATCAGATACCAGGTTCCCGTCGAACGACGATAGACGCAAAAATCGGTTTTGCCGTCGCCGTCAAAATCTCCGGGTGCGGGAATGTCATTTCCCAATCCCCACGGCTGCGTCACCATTTGCTCGGTCGAATTGAGAATATACCAAGTCCCGCTTGACGGTCGCCACACCGCCAAATCACTCGGAGCTTCCCGGAATGGCTCGACCGTTGAAATTAACGCACTTCCGGCATAGACATATTCCTTGCCCGGTAAATTGGCCGGCAGCGGCGGTGGCGGACCAACCGGCAAAGCGTTGGAGGCAATCGGCAAACTGCGCCAATTTGACATTGCTCCGAACCCAAATGTTGCCAAGACCAATAAACTGAGAACCAATAAGATTCGGCGAGATTTTTTCGATTTCAACTTTTCTTTTGGGCGCAGTTGAGATTTCAAGACTTGTTGGGTTTCTTTGTTTTGCTTTAATTCTCTCTCAATGTGAAATATTTTATTTTTCATAATTTTTACTTCCAAAAATGTTGTGAACCATTCTCAAAAACAGCGAGATTTTTCAAATGAATAATTTTTTGCCGAAAGAAGTATTTATTTTCTGAAGCTTTTTAATGACACTCAAAAAACATAAAGCCTTTCGTTATCGCTGATTATAAAAACGGAATGCCGTGAGGATGAAGGTCTCTTGTTGGCAGCATTCCGTTTCCGGTAGATGAGCAAAACTGTGGGATTTTAAGCGGCGTTTGCAGCCGGCTTTTTAGTTTGGCTCATCTACCAAACCCAAACTTTATTTTTTATTAAAGACTTTTTCCACTCTTTATAAAGTTTATTTTTGCGATGTTGAAAGATTAAAACAGAGCGTTTGATAAAATCTTTAATTGAGATTAATTGTTCTTAAAAAATCTAAAAAAACTTAATTCTTCTGTTTACGTTTGAGAATGTGTTATTATCTTTAGCGATTATTGCTACCCGGTAATCCACATAAAACTGAAAACGCATTCTCCTTGTGTATGAAAATTTACAGGTTTAGAAACTGCTATCTCAATCTGAATGAGCGGCGGGTTTTAAAGAATGAAAAATATCTTGAATTGACACCCAAAACTTTCGACGTGCTTCGATTGTTGGTTGAAAAATGCGGCGAAGTCGTAACCAAAGACGAAATCTTAGGCGAAGTCTGGAATGGCAGTTTTGTTGAAGAAGGAAATCTCGCCGTTCATATTTCAAAAATCCGCCGATTATTGGATGAAAGCAAAAACGAACCTTATATCGAAACCGTCCAAGGCAGCGGGTATCGTTTTGTGACCGCGGTTAAAACGGTCAGCGAAGATGAATGGCAAAAAAACTTGCCGGCTGAAAGCCAGCATTATGACGATAAAACTTCCAGGGAATTAGTATTTGATTCGATTGCCGTTTTGCCGCTCGACAACGAAAGCAGAGATTTGGAAATTGAATATTTAGCCGACGGATTGACCGAGAGTTTTATCAATAGTCTGTCGCGCATTTCCGGTCTTAAAGTAATCGCCCGCAACACTGTCTTCCGCTACAAAAATAAAGAAGCAGAAGCTACGGAAGTCGGTGAAACGCTCGGAGTCGCGGCAGTCTTAACCGGACGAATCAGAGTCATCAAAGATAACTTAATGATCAGCGTCGAACTCATCAAGGTCGCCGACGGCACACAAATCTGGGGAACGAAGCTCAATCAACCATTTTCGGATATTATCGAAGTTCAAGAAAAAATAATTTTCGCCATTTCTGAAAAACTCCGCTCGGAAATTGGCAATGTTGCCAAAAATTCACTCACCAACCCCATCACCAACAATTCTGAATCATACAGGCTTTATTTGAAAGGAAAATATTTGTTGGAAAAATGGACGGAGGAAGATTTTCATAAAGCAATTGAGTGTTTTGAGAAATCGGTTTCTTTTGATCCTATGAATGTTCATTCTTATGTTGAAATAATTGAGTGTTATTTCTTGCTTTACTTTTCCGATTATATTTCATACAAAGATGTGTTAAATAAAATCAAACCGATTCTTTCTATTGTATCTGAACTAGATCAAAGAGTAGATGTGGTGCAAGCGATGCTTGGCGGAAAGAAAATGTATTTGGAGTGGAATTTTCAAGACGCAGAAAAACATTTTCAATATGCTTTGACTATAAACACTAATTGTCTAATTGCTCGCTATCGCATCTCAAATCTGATGATGCTATCTGGTAAATTTTCGGAAGCATTAAAGGAGGTGCAGCAAATTATGCTGATTGATCCATTGTCCTTACTCAACTATAAACGAATCAGTAGAATCTTTTACAAGATGGGACGATTTGAAAATGCAATTACTTACTTGAAAGATGTTATAGAAATGGACCCAACAGACTATGTAGCTCTTGCTTTAATGGGCGGAGTTTTAACGGAATTAGAAACTTATGATGAAGCATTAGTCTTTTTTGAGAAATCTCTAGATAGTCATTATAATCTTGAAGTACTGTCAA
>JBDTZT010000548.1:0-3530 GCA_040005005.1 Actinomycetota bacterium | reverse complement strand
GTTGGAAGCGTTTCCGGCAGCGTAGAATCTGACTTTCCCGACGCGCTGAGCCGGTGCTTTCCACGTAAAAGTCCACGTATTAAAACCGAATTGCATCGGAATAATGCCGTCAACCGTATGTTCGACGTATTGCCGCTGATTACCGCCGACGAGTCCGTTAATCAGCTGCATCCTGACCGGACTTTGCGTCGGCAGCGTGTAAGTGCCGACCTTTCGCCCGAGCGAATCAATCGCGGTGAACTGAAATCCGTAAATCGTCGCGTCGGCCTGCGCCGTCGTGACGGTGACCGAAACTTGCTGATTGGGCAGATAATTGGCGGGCAGGGAAGCAATCGAAACACTGCCCGTGCCGCTGTTGACCGCAAAATCGCTGTGGCAAGCCGTGCAGTTATCTTCGCCCGGCGCGTTGGTATGCGAAGCCGACGGACCGGAAGCCGACGCGCTGACCTTTTCAAACTTGCCTGTAAACATCATAAATCCGACAACCAATAAAACCGCCGCAAAAATAACGGTCAATTTCGTAAAAACTAACTTACGGGCAGAAACTTGCATCTGTATTTTACTCCTTAAATAGGGAAAAGATTTATCAATTTGTTTGACGATTTGGGAGCGGCGAAAGTCTAAGAAATTTGCCTGATGTTTAAAATCTATGCTTTACAGCAGGGAAAGTCAATTTTAAAAATTCCTAACCTCAAATCAGTATAAAAATTAGAGGGGAAAGAAATCTTTTCGTCTTTTCTAAAAGTGGTCAGCAGTCAGGTATGGCGATACTGAACTTGCGGAGCGCGTAACGCGGGTTCAGTATCGCGCTAGTGAGCCTGAGTAACGCGTTACCGAATCTTAATATCGTGATACGCGAGTTAAGTATCACGTTATACAAGTTCAGTAGCGCGTTACGCAAATTTTGTATTGTGTTACTAAAGACGGATAGCACGTTACTGAACCTGAGTATCGCGAAACTTAGCCCGCGTCACGCGCTCCGCCGGAGCAAATTTGCCGATTCCGACGCGAATTTTATAAAGTAACGCCAATTTAGGATAAGAATAGTGACAAGTGTTTTTATGGCAAGATTTTTTGAAAATACATCTTGAATACTTTGTGTTTTAAGTTTCTGAACACTTTGATTTCTTTGCGACGTAGCGTCTCGGGCGGAAGAGCTTTGAATTTGCCGAGGCAAAAAGAAACGTTTCCCGCCTGAGACTCTACGTCGCAAAGATGAGACTATAAAAAAACTTAAAAACAAAGTATTGAATTTTGTTTATGAATTAAATTTCCTTTCCGACGAAATAGGTTTGCGAATCGAATTCGATTTCGCCTTCCGGGGCGTTGATTTTTTCGTAAGTTCCGTCGGGCTGCAGAGCAGAAGAATTTACGTTGTCCTTCAGATAAGCGGCAAGAACTTCTTCTTTGAGATATGTTTTGAGCGCGGCGTCTTTGATCGGGACGACGGCTTCGACGCGGCGGTCGAGATTGCGGTGCATCCAATCCGCGCTGCCGATGTAGATATCTTCGCTTCCGTCGTTCGCAAAATAGAACACGCGGCTGTGTTCGAGAAAGCGTCCGACGATGGAAATGACGCGGATATTTTCCGACAGACCTTCGATGCCGGGGCGCAGAGCGCAGATTCCGCGAATGATCAGATCAATTCTCACGCCGGCCTGCGAGGCGCGGTAAAGTGCGTTGATAATTTTGTCGTCGGTCAGACTGTTGAGTTTGACGATGATTCGCGCTTCTTTGCCGTTTTGTTTGTTTTCGGTTTCGCGGTCGATCATTTCAAGCATTTTCTCGCGCAGATTGATCGGCGCGACGAGCAATTGCCGAAACTCGTCCTGATACGAATAACCCGTCAGAAAATTAAACAGATCGGTCGCGTCCGCGCCGATTTCCGGGTCGCTCGTGAGCAAGCCCAAATCGGTGTAAATGCGCGAAGTCGTCGGATTATAATTGCCGGTCGCAATATGAACGTAGCGGCGAAGCTCGTCGTTTTCGCTCCGCACGATGAGCGCGACCTTCGAGTGCGTTTTCATCCCGCTTATTCCGTAAACGACGTGAACGCCTTCGGCTTCGAGCCGCCGCGCCCATTCGATATTGTTTTCTTCATCAAAACGCGCCTTGAGTTCGACGAGCGCGGCGACCTGTTTACCGTTGCGGCTCGCCTTGACCAGCGATTTGATGACGGGCGAATCTTTGCCGGCGCGATAAAGACATATCTTTATCGCCAGCACCTGTTCGTCTTCGGCGGCGGCGTTGATAAAATCCGTCACCGTGCTGTAAGCCGTGTATGGATGATGAAGCAGAATATCCTGCTTTTTCAAGGTCTCGAAAATATTCTCTTTGCGGCGGATCGTGGCGGGAATCGAATAGGAAATCGGCGTATCTTTTAATTCGGGACGCTCAAGCGAATAAAAGCGCATCAGATCGGGAATGTTCAAAAATCCTTCGACGCGAAAAATATCGTGTTCCGTAAGACCGATCGAACCCGCCAGATAATTGACCATTTCGTCCGGCATCGAAGCCGCAACTTCCATCCGCACGGGAAAACTGAAGCGTTTTTGGTGATGAAGCTCAAGCTCGATAGTGCGCAGGATATCGCCCGCTTCGTCTTCGCGGATCTCGATGTCGGCATCACGCGTCACGCGGAAAAGACACGGTTTGCCCGTTTTCATATTCGGGAAAAGCAAGGCGACATTGGCGGAAATGAGTTCGCCGAGCAGCACAAATTTCGCTTCGCTTTCGTTAATCGGAATGATCCGCGAAACATTCGGCGGAAGCTTGATGCGCGCAAAACGCCGGTTGGTGAAAAGATGTCCGAGTTTGCCGAGCGGAAAACCTTCTTCGGGTTCGACTGTCAAGCCGAGATTGAGACTGAGATTTGAAACAAACGGGAAAGGATGACTGAGATCAACGGCTTGCGGCGTCAGAACCGGAAAGATATTTTTCAAAAAATAATCATCGAGCCGTTTCTTTTCGGATTTGTTCAAGTCCTGATAAGCATAAATTTTAATGCCTTGTTCGGCCAAGTTCGGCAGAATGTCTTCGTTCAGACACGTCATCTGCTGGGTCAGCATCGGACGCAGACGGTCGCGGATTTCCCGCAGCTGTTCGGCGGGCGAAAGTCCGTCACGCGAAAGTTTGCTCACTCCTTCGGCAATTTGCTCCTTCAAGCCCGACACGCGAATCATAAAAAACTCGTCGAGATTGGTCGAGAAAATCGCCAGAAACTTGAGCCGTTCGAGCAGCGGATTAGCTTCGTCGAGGGCTTCGTTGAGCACCCGCCGGTTGAATTCGAGCCAACTGAGTTCGCGGTTAAAAAAAGGATTTATCACGGGCTGCAAAGACGGAATAATTTCCGTTGATTCTTCTTTGGCGGCTGACGACACAAATTCTCTGACGGTTTCAAGCATAAAAATTCTGACGGTGGGGAAATTGATTTTATTGATAACAGTTGCAAAAGGCAATATAACCGATGTTAAATTTTTTCTGGCCGCAACTCATCTCCTTTAAATTTAGCAGAGAAAAAGGCTGACGGT
>JBDTZT010000547.1:0-3532 GCA_040005005.1 Actinomycetota bacterium | reverse complement strand
TGAATATCTCCATTTCAGAAAAGCGGCGATCAAAACGACCGGAAAAACAAAGAGCAGCATTAAAAAAAAGATCGGCAGTTTAAAAAGAGAACCCGTATTTTGCCAGTCGGTAAAAACCTGAAAGCGAATAATTGAAATGACAACGACGATTGCTTGCGTTGCTAAGAGCAGTTTCAATTCTTTGGCGGGCGATTTAATGAGAAATTCCGCGTCGTCCGTTTTAAATTTCGCCGCCAGCCAATCTGTCACCAAAACTGTCGCCAAAATCGCCGCTAGATATGCGGTCATCTTTAAGAATTTGCCTTCGGAAAAAGCAAAAATCAACAAAGCGGAGGCAAGCAGTGCAACAATTACAGAAACAATCGGGTGTTGTCTGATATTGTGAAAAATTTTCATAGATTCTTTTCCCGAAAATTAACGCGAAAATATGCTGAATATTGTATCAATTTCCGAGAAAATACTTTTTCAACTGTGCTAAAATTTCAAAAATTATGAAACGCAAAATTTATTCACTTCTTATTGTTCTGTTCGTTTTCCCCGTTTTCGTTTTTGCCCAGGATTACAGCGAAAAACTTGCCGAGATTGACGCTTACGCAAACAAGGTGCGCGAAGACTGGAATGTTCCGGGCTTTGCGATTGCGATCGTCAAAGACGATAAAGTCTTGCTCGCCAAAGGCTACGGCGTGCGCGAACTCGGCAAACCCGAAATGGTTGATGAAAACACTTTGTTTGCCATCGCTTCAAATTCAAAGGCTTTTACGACCGCCGCCTTAGCGATTTTGATTGATGAGAAGAAAATCGGCAGTTGGGACGACAAGGTTTCCAAATACCTGCCCGAATTTCAGATGTATGATCCATATGTAACACGCGAAATGACGATTCGCGATCTTTGTTCGCATCACAGCGGACTTGATACGTTCAGCGGCGATCTGCTGTGGTATGAAACGACGAATTCAACCGACGAAATTCTGCGGCGCGTTCGATATTTAAAGCCGACTTCGAGTTTTCGTTCGCAGTTTGGTTATCAAAACTTGATGTTTATTGCGGCCGGCAAAGTTGTCGAACGAGCTTCGGGCAAGCCTTGGGGCGAATTCGTCAAGGAACGTATTTTAACGCCGCTCGGGATGACGCGGACAACGACGAGCATCAGGGACAATAAAGATAATTTTGCGATGCCGCACAACGAATCGGGCGGAAAATTGCGCGTCCTTCGTCAGGGAAATGTGGACAGCGCGGCTTCGGCGGCCGGACTTAACGCGAGCGTCAAAGATTTATCGAATTGGCTTCGTCTGCAGCTCGGTCGCGGCACAATTGACGGCAAACAGATTTTTTCAAAAGAGCGTTCCGCCGAAATGTGGGCGCAAAACACGATTCTCGGTGTCAATCCTTTTCCCGCCAAAGACGCGCCGACGCAGATCTTTTCAGGTTACGGTTTGGGCTGGTTCTTGAACGATTATCGCGGTCACAAGGTCGTTTCGCACGGCGGCGGACTCGACGGAATGATTTCGCAAACAGCGTTGATGCCCGACTTAAACCTCGGACTTGTCGTGCTGACAAATTCGGAATCATCGGTCAATACGATCATGCAGAACAAAATTCTCGACGTTTTTCTTGACGCCGCGCCGAAACGCGATTGGTCGGGCGAACGGCTCGAACGAACGAAACAATTTAAGGTGCGCCTCGCCGAAGCCGATAAGAAGATTGACGAGGCGCAAGTTCCAAACACTAAACCGACGCTTGCGCTCGCCAATTACGCGGGAACTTATTCAAGCGAAATGTATGGCGACGTGAGCGTCACGGAAGAAAACGGCAAGCTCGTTTTGCGCCTTGTGCCGGCGCCGAATTTCGTCGCTGACTTGGAACATTGGAACTACGATACTTTCCAAATCAAATGGCGACCGTCTGTCCCGTATAATTTTCCGCGCGGATTCGTTACCTTTACGATTGATAAGTTGGGCAAAACCGACGAGTTGAAGCTTGACCAGCCGAACAATGATTTTTGGTTTTACGAGCTGGAATTGAAAAGAAGTAAATAATACTCGACTTTTCTTTGGAAAATATGTAAGAATTTGTGTATCATTATCAATTTTATTAACACAAATCAGGTTTAAGGAGATTTTTTAAAAGTAGATGTCAGAAAATGCAACAGTAGCAGCGGAAGAAACAACCGTCGAAGCTACGGAAAACACAGAACATACGGAAGATGTTTCGTATCACGCGGTCGAAAACGACGGTTCGGTAACAGCAATCTGGGAAATGCAAGGTCAAAAACACGTTCGCACAATTGACCCGCGCTCAAACGAAGGCAAACAAATCTTGGCTCTGTTTGAAACCGCTGCGTAATTTGAAGTCCGGAGTCCGGACTTTTTAAACGTCTTCGCGTTTTACTCCTTCGATTTCAAGAATTAAATCTGCGCCGTAACATTTCGCGGGAGTCTGAAATCCCGCGCAGAAATCTCCGTTTAAAATCTTTTTCGCAATTTTCAGCGCGGTTAAACCCGTCAGCGTGTAGCCTTCCGCGCCTTGCTGACGCGATTCGACCTTGTTTCCTTCCGCGTCCGACGCTGAGCCCCAAAGATATGTTTTGCCGCCGGCGCGTTCTTCGTCGCTCGGACCACCCGCCGGAATTTGCTTTTGCAGAATGCTCTGAATCGGTTTTGTCGCTAAAAGCCAACCGAGATAACGGCTGAGTTTGAGCAATCTCAACTGCTGTTCGGGAACAATCGTGTAAACCTCGATATTCGGAATTCCGGTCGAATAAAACGCGGTTGAAACATCGCCCCACGGAATTGTGACGCCAAGTTTTTGCATTTCGCCGAAATCAATTTCGCGTGTTTTGTAGGCTGCCGGAACGCTCACGATTTCGCCATCCCGGCGAATCGCGCCGCCGCGCCCGACATTCATCGTCATCGTCGCCTGCGTGCCGTGCGAGATTCGGCCGAGACCGTAAAAAGCGAGCGTTAAATGAGTCGCCGACGGCAGACGATTTTTCAAATGCCGCGCCAGACAATCCGACGGCACAACGTCGAAACCAACGCCCGGCATAATCATAATTCCCGCGTCCTGCGCCTTTTTATCAAGTCGCGCCATCGCTTCAAAAACGGCGATTTCGCCCGTAATATCAAGATAGTGCCGACGTGCACGCAGACACGCTTCAACCATCAATGCGGAAGTCAGCGAAAAAGGTCCGGCGCAATGCAAAACAAATTCGACCTCACGCAGAGCCGCGTCAAGCCGCGCCGAATCATTTAAATCAAATATGCGAAAAGGCATTTCAAATTGCTTCGCCAACGCTTCAATCTTTTCCGCATTTCTGCCCGCTAAGATAGGTTTTAAGCCTTGTTCAGCGGCAAATCGCGTAATCAGTTCACCCGTGTAGCCGTTTGCACCGTAGATTAGAAAATTTTTCATAAGTTTTTATTTGCTGCCGAGTTGACTGCGAACGCAAAGAGAGAAAAATATAATTCCCGGTGAACTCAGTATTCTCGAGGGCAAAATTTAAAATAACTTCAAATTTAGTCTTTGCGTTTCT
>JBDTZT010000039.1:0-11937 GCA_040005005.1 Actinomycetota bacterium | reverse complement strand
ATAATTATTGAAAAGCACAAAGGAAAAATCCAAGTTGAGAGCGAACTCGGAAAGGGAACAACTTTCACCATTAGTCTGCCGGTCAATGAAAACTGCGAAAAAGTTGCCTAGAGCTTTAGCAATCACCAAATAACAAAACTGAACCGATGAAACAAGAAAATTTATCAACCGTCGAGATAAATCGGCTTCGCACGTTGAAAGAATACAATGTTCTGGATACCAAACCTGAAAAATGTTTTGATGACATTTCACTGCTCGCCGCGCAAATTTGTGAAATGCCCGAAGCAGGGGTTTGTATCGTTGATGTAAACCGTTTGTGGTTTAAGTCAAAAGTCGGTTTTGAGTTAAATGAAATTCCGCGCCCGGGAACTTTTTGCACAAAGGCAATTCAGCAAAAGGATTTGCTGATTGTTTCGGATGCCGCCGAAGATAAAAGATTTCGTAAAAATCTGGAAGTTAAAAAAGAAAATGGATACCGCTTTTATGCCGGAGTACCTTTAATAAATCCCGAAGGCTATGTTTTGGGAACTCTTTTCGTGATTGATAAAGTTCCGCGTGAACTCAGCGACAGACAAAAATATGCATTAATCGCGTTAGCCGGACAACTCGAAGCCCAATTTGAACTGCGCCGCAAAGTATTGACTTTAGAGCAAATAATTGACCAATTGCAGGATTATAGTCAGGAACTGCTCAATAGTCATGAACGCTACCGTTCGGTGGTTGAAAACGTCAAAGAAGTGATTTTTCAAACCGATACGGACGGACGCTTCCTTTTTCTCAATCCGGCGTGGACTGAAATTACGGGATTTTCGGTCAAGGAAAGTCTCGGCGAGTTTTTCTGGCAGTATATTCATCCGCCAGACCGGAAATTAAATCTCAAACGTCTCAAACCGTTGATTGACCGAAAAAAAGATAATTGCCGCCACGAAATCCGGTATTCGACCAAAGACGGCGGTTTTCGTTGGGTCGAAGTTTTTGTCCGATTGACGTTCAACGAAGCCGGCGAAAATTTCGGAACTTCGGGAACACTCAACGACATTACCGAACGTAAATTAGCCGAGCAATCACACAAAAAGGAAGCCGATTACGTTAGTTTACTGCAATCAACCGCCGTTGCCGCCAATGAAGCCGAAACGGTTGAAGAAGCGATGAGTATCTGCCTTGATAAAGTTTGCGATTTAATGGGTTGGTCAATCGGTCACGTCTATAAAGTCCAAACCGATGAGTCAATCAAATTTGTTTCGACCAATATCTGGCAGATCCCGCAAACCGACAAATTTGCCGAATTTGTGACGGAAACCGAGAATTTAACTTTTAAGTCAGGCGAAGGGTTGCCGGGACAAACTTTTGCCCGAAAAAAAGCCGTTTGGAGTAGTCAATTGGCGAAGGAAGATTGGTTTTTACGCAAAGAAATCGCAAAAAAATTAGGAATTCAATCAGGTTTTGCTTTTCCGGTAACAATCGGTTTTGAGATTTATGCGGTTCTCGAGTTTTTTACAACTAAATACGTGATGCCCGACGAAAGATTTTTAGAAGTGATGGCGAATGTCGGGGTGCAGATCGGGCGCGTTGTCGAACGCAAACGCGCCGAAGAAAAAAATCGTCAATTAATCAATGAATTGGCCGACTTGAATCTGGCGCTCAATGCGTCAACCATCGTCGCGGTAACCGATCAGGAAGGAGTTATCACTCACGCCAACGAAGAGTTTTGCGAGATTTCCGGTTATCAGCGAGAAGAATTAATCGGTCAAGACCATCAAATTATCAATAGTAGTTTTCATCCGAAAGAATTTTTCCGTGAAATGTGGGAAACGATTGCTAATGGTGAAATTTGGAAAGGCGAAATCAAAAACCGTACAAAAAAAGGTGATTTTTATTGGGTTGACACCACGATTATTCCTTTTCTCAATGATCTTGGAAAGCCCTATCAACACATCTCGATCAGCAATAACATTACCCAGCGCAAAATTGCCGAAGCAGGATTAAGACAGAGCGAAGAAAGATTTCGCGCGATCAGCGAAACTTCGCCGCTGGGCATTTTTCTGACCGATGCGAGAGGCGGTTGTATCTATATGAACAAAACGCTTGAGCAGATTTCGGGTTATTCAGCCGAAAATTTTTTTGATTTTAACTGGTTTCAATCAGTTCACGCCGATGACCTCAAGCGGCTTTCTAAAGAATGGGAAGAAAAGGGGAAAATCGGCGCATTCAACTTTGTTTACCGGCTCATTAAAAAGGACGGCAGCATTGTTTGGGCAAGCTCAAACTCGGCCCCGATCAGAGTCAACGGCGAAATTTTCGGCTATGTCGGAATGGTCGAAGATGTTACCGAACGAAAGCTGATTGCCGCCGAACTCCAACAGGCAAAGGAAGATGCCGAAGCGGCGACCCAGGCGAAAAGCCAGTTTTTAGCAAATATGAGCCACGAAATCCGCACCCCGATGAACAGTATTATCGGTTTGACCGGATTGATGCTCGAAGGCGATTTGTCCGCCGAACAGAAAGATTTGATGGAAACCGTCTGTCATTCGTCGGAATCGCTGCTCACGATTATCAACGACATTCTCGATTTCTCGAAAATTGAAGCCGGAAAAATGGAACTTGAAATCTTAGATTTCGATTTAAGACGCACAATCGAAGAAGTTTTCAATTTGTTCTCACAGCAATCGCTGCGGGGAAATAACAAACTTTCTTTTAATTTTGCAACCGGATTGCCGGAGATTTTAAGGGGCGATGCGGGTCGTCTGCGGCAGATTTTAACCAATCTGATTGGTAATGCCGTAAAATTCACTTCCAATGGTCGAGTTTCGATAAACACGAAATTAGTAGAAGAAACCGACGAAAATGTTTTGATCCGTTTTGAAGTTTCGGACAACGGAGTCGGCATTGCGCCCGAACACAGCACGGAATTATTCAAAGCCTTCTCGCAAGCCGACGGCTCAATTAAACGACGTTTCGGAGGAACCGGTTTGGGCTTGGCAATCTCGAAACAACTGGTCGAAATGATGAACGGTGAAATCGCGGTTGATAGTGATTTGGGCCAGGGAAGCACTTTTTGGTTCACGGCGAGATTTGAAAAATCGCTTAAACCCACCGAAATTAAGCTCGATAAATCGTCGCCATCAAATCGAAGGGACAATTTAACACCGGTCAAAAATCTGAAGGTTTTGGTGGCTGACGACAATGCGGTAAACAGAAAAGTAGCGTTGTTGATGCTCGGCAAGTTAGGCTATCAAGCCGATATTGCCTGCAACGGACTGGAAGTTTTAGACTTGCTTCGCCAAAAATCTTACGATGTTGTTTTGATGGACGTGCAAATGCCGGAAATGGACGGACTCGAAGCCACGCGCCAAATTTGCGTCGAATGGCCGACCGAAAAACGTCCGCGAATTATCGCGATGACCGCCAACGCGATGAGCGGCGACCGCGACCAATGTTTGGAAGCCGGAATGGACGATTACGTAAGTAAACCGATCCGCAAAGAAGATTTACTGGCGGCTCTCGAACAATGTGAAGTGCAAGCCGAAAATACCAGGGAAACAATGCCAAACTATGAATTTTCAGAACTCGAAACGCTCGATATGACAATGCTAAATAGTTTATCGGAGTTTGCGCCCGACGATTCCGATGAAATAATCGCCGAATTGATTGATATATTTATTAATGATGTGCCGGTTAGTCTCAGCAATCTACAAAAAGCATTTCGTGAAAATGATCTTCGACAAACGGAAAAAGCCGCGCACGGTTTGAAGGGAAGTTGTGCGACGATTGGCGCGGCGCGGGCGGCGGCATTATGCGGGGCAATCGAGAAAAACGCCTTTTCGGGAACGCTTGAAAATTCTGAATTGATATTGCGGGAAATTGATAAAGAATTAAAACGCGTGTTTGAGGCTTTTGACTCAATTAAGGTTGCCGCTTGAAACGGTGAAGCTAGAGCAGATTCGAAATTGCTGGACGGCAAAAAAGTCCAACCAACACCAGGTTTGTGGTCCGTGATCGCAAGCGGCAAACCGGAAGTTCGCCGGACATTTCTGCAAAATCTGCTCAAAATCGTTAAATTCTTATTTGTTTTGCGGATTGATGAACCTGTTCAAAGTCAAAAAATCAAAAAGTTTAGTTGTCAGCTATTCGTTATTCGCGGTCTGTTATTCGAGAAGTTACGGGTTATGCCTTCGGTAATTGCTGCTCGCTCCTTGCTGAAAACTAAAAATTTAAAGTTCGACATTACAAATTCCAATTCTGCATAAGCCATAGTTTTCAAAGTGCGTTTGGTTTTTCTGCCTTTACTGACAAGCCGAATAAACTGTAAAATAAAATACTTTTTGGCAAGATTGTTTTCCCTTCACAATTTCGGCAACCTTAAAAAAGACTTTCTATTTGTGAACCCCGCGGTTATGCAGAAAATTTTGATAGTTGACGACAACCGGAGTATTTTAAATCTTTTGCGAACTATCCTGACCTCGCAAGGTTGGAGTGTAGAAACGGCAATGACGCCCGAACGCGCTTCGGAACTGACCAAACAAGAAAAATTTGACCTTATTATCAGCGATATCAATCTGGAAGCCGAACAATCGGGGATGGATCTGTTGCGCCAATTGCGCGATGTTTGTCCGGTTATTTTGATAACCGGCGCGGGAACGCTGGAAAACGCCGTCGAAGCCGAGCGCGAAGGAGCTTGGGATATTATCGCCAAGCCATTTGATGTAGACGGCATTGTCGCCGCTGTCAGGCGCGTTTTGAAAGAAAACAGCGAGCAGGATGTTGACGCCGCGGCGGATGAACCGTTAATAAATATTTCCGAAGCTGATCTGCTCGGACGCTCGCCGCAAATGGTGGCGTTATATAAAAAAATCGCCCGCGTAGCGCCGACTGTTTCAACGGTTTTAGTAACGGGCGAATCAGGCACCGGCAAGGAATTGGTGGCCCGCGCCCTTCACCGTTACAGCCCACGGGCCGACGGAAATTTTATTCCCGTCAATTGCGGTGCGTTGACCGAAACATTGCTCGAATCGGAGCTTTTCGGTCATAAACGCGGTTCATTTACCGGTGCTGCGAGCGATCGCCGGGGACTTTGGGAAGAAGCCGGCGGCGGCACGCTTTTTCTCGATGAAATTGGTGAAACGAGTCCGGCGATGCAAGTGAAATTGCTTCGTGCTTTGCAGGAAAAAGAAATCCGCCGCGTCGGCGATTCGCGCCCGACCAAGGTTGACACGCGCATTATTGCGGCGACCAACCGCAATCTGGAAGAAGAGGTCAAGGCGGGAAGATTTCGGGAAGACCTTTTTTATCGTTTGAATGTCGTTACCTTGCCGATTCCGCCGTTGCGCGAACGGCGCAGCGATATCCCGCTTTTAGCCGCCCGATTTATCCGCCGTGCTTCGCTCAACGCCGGGCGCAAATTGCGGTTTTCCGAAGAAACGATGAAACTCTTGGTTTCATATGATTGGTTCGGCAATGTCCGCGAACTCGAATCGGCCATCGAACAAGCCGCGCTCAATACAGTTTCAACCATCATTAATCCCGAGGATTTACCCGAAAAAATGCAATCGGCAACGGTCCGCGCCCGCGCCGCCGCAGTTCGATCACCGCTGGCTGATTTATATGCGGATTTTCCGTCGCTTGATGAGATGGAAAGGCGCTATTTGGTTTACCTTTTGGAAGCACTCGGCGGAAGCCGCACCCGCGCCGCCGAGATTTTACGCATCAATCGGCGCACTTTATATCGAATGGCGGAACGCTTTGGAATTAATCTGGAAGGCGAATAAGAATGGGTTGACTATCTTTCTAATAAAAAAGAATTATGAACACAGTATTAAATTTGACATAAGCAGAAATTGTGTTAAGGTGCGAATTGATTGAAGGTTTTCTTCCTGACCGCAACCCTCAAAAAAGTTTATAAAGATGGTCAGGACGGAAAAAAAAGAAATCTCAAACTGAACATAACTTTTTTATAAAAGTTTAAATTGTTTCGAAGGAGTTAACCACGTGACAAGTGGAATCAATAAAAGAACCCACCTCAATGGGTCTAATAATTGTATCAACAAAAGCAAGTCATACTATGAATGCGTATTCGAATCGGTAAATATTGGAATATTAATTCTGGATGCGGAAAGCCTAAAAATTATTGATGTAAACCCGTTTATTTCAAAATTGACCGGTTATCCCGGCGATTATTTTATCGGCAAGAAAATTTCGGGAATAAATATCTTTGAAGATAAAAAAGTCACCATTAATCTTTTTAATGAAATAAAAGAAAGCGGTTCACATAATCAAAAAACATTAACAATTAAAACAAAAAACAATCAGAAACTCGATGTGGAGGTTTCTTCGAATATTTTTACTTCGGATAATTGCAACCTAATATATTGCAGCCTTCAGCAAACTGTCGAACAAAAAGAAACCGTTAAAAGCTACGGAGAATTAACAAAAGAACTCGTTGATATAAAATTTGCGCTTGATGAATCATCAATCGTTTCAATAACCGACCAAACCGGACAAATAAACTTTGTCAATGAAAAATTCTGCGAAATTTCGGGTTATTCCAGAGAAGAATTAATCGGTCAAGACCACCGGATAATCAACAGCGAACATCACCCGAAAGAGTTTATCAGTAATCTTTGGACAACAATTGCGAAAGGCAAAGTCTGGCACGGCGAGATAAAAAACCGCGCCAAAAACGGTGCTTATTATTGGGTTGAGACGACGATCGTGCCGTTTTTAAATGATAAGGGAAAGCCATATCAATATGTCGCTGTTCGCAATGATATTTCTAAACGTAAAAATGCCGAAGAATCGTTGCGTGAAGAAAGCTTTCACAATCTTGCCAATAATGCGCCGATTTTAATTTGGATGAGCGGAACAGATAGGGATTATTATTATTTCAATAAAACTTGGCTTCAATTTACGGGACGAACTTTTGAAGAAGAATACGGTAATGGTTGGACTAAAGGTATTCACCCGGATGATTATGACCGTTGTTTGGAAGTTTTTACAGCCAGTTTTGATGCTCGCGAGGGATTTGAATTGGAATATCGTCTGCGGCGTTCTGATGGTGAATATCGCTGGATTTTGGATAAAGGTATGCCGTGTTTTGCGCCTGACAACGAATTTCTCGGGTTTATCGGCTCTGGTATCGGTATTACGAAACGCAAGCAAGCCGAAGAAAATCTGATTGAATCAGAAGCGCGGCTGAAGACGATTGTGGATAATCTCAACGAAGGATTGATCATCGCCGACCTTGACGGCAATTTTTTGCACTTTAACCGCGCCAGTCAGGATTTATACGGTTTTGAAAATGAAGCGGATTACAACGTTAGGGTCACGGATTTTAAAAAGATTTTTGAACTTTATACGCTTGACGGGAAACTTTTGGATTATGAGGATTGGACTTTGCCGCGAATATTTCGGGGCGAAACGCTGAAGAATGCCGAGTTTCGAATTCGCCGGAAAGATATTGATTGGGAACGGATTTGCAGTTACAGCGGCAAAAAAGTGCGTGACGCCAACGGCAAGGAAATCGCCTTTGTCACCGTTACCGATATTACTGAAAGAAAAGCGGTGGCCAATGCTTTGCGGCAACGAGCCTTGCTCATTGAACAATCATCGGAAGCAATTTTTGTCTGGGATTTTGCGGGTCCGATAGTTGAATGGAATGCGGGTTGCGAAAATATTTACGGATTTACGCGCACCGAAGCGATTGGACAAAAAGGCTATGAATTACTGAAAACAAAATTTCCGGTTCCGATTAAAGAATATCTGGCGGATTTGAAATGCAATAACGGGTGGACGGGCGAAATCTATCAAACAACCAAATCCGGCGAAGTTATTTCGGTTGAAAGCCGGATTCAATTGACTGAGATTGACGGACGAACATTCGTTTTAGAAACTAACCGGAACACGACCGAACGGAAACGCGCCGACGATGCACTGATAAACAGCGAACGCCGTTTTCGCGCACTAATCGAGCATAGTTCCGACGGCATTTCGCTGATTGACGCAAACAACGAGATTTTGTATTTAAGTCCATCGGTGAAAGTTATCGAAGGCTATGAGCCCGAAGAACTTCTCGGACGCAACGGAGCCGAAAATACACATCCCGACGACTTACCTTTGATAAAAGAAGTTGTCGAAAAGCTGCTTGCCAATCCGGGCAAACCAATACCTGTCGAGTGGCGGCGACGACATAAAAACGGTCATTGGATTTTGCTCGAAGGTATCGCCACCAATTTGCTCGATGATTCGGCGGTCGGGGCAATTGTTACTAACTACCGTGATATTACCGAACGCAGGCGTGTCGAAGAAGAATTGCATTTAGAAAAAGAACGGCTGGAGAAAACGGCAATCGCATCGCCGAGTGCGATTTACTCGATTCATATGCTTCCTGACGGAAAAGTTTCATTTCCATATGCAAGTCCGGTAATTAAGGAACTTACCGGCTTTTCGCCCGAAGAATTGATCGAGGACGGTTCAATGATCACGGCCTGTCTTAATCTTGAAGATCGTCGAAGTTTGAGTGCCGCTTTTCAAGAATCAGCTGACAAAAACAAGATTTTGCACGAAATATACCACTATCAACATCCACAGAAAGGTGGAATCTGGATTGAAAGTTATGCCGCGCCGAAACCTGAAGCTGACGGAAGTGTCACTTGGTACGGTGTTTCCAATGATGTTACCGAACGCAAGCTATTTGAAGTAGAAATTATTGAATCGGAAAAACGCTATCGCCTGATGTTTGAGGACAATCCGTTGCCGATGTGGGTTTATGATTTAGAAACACTTGAATTTTTAGCGGTCAATGACGCGGCAATTCGGCATTACGGGTATAGCAATGAAGAATTTCTGTCAATGTCACTAAAAGATATTCGACCGCCGGAAGATATTCCAAGGTTGTTGTTGGATGTGGTCGCCATAAAAAATAAAACAGGAAATCCGGTGGCGGCGAGACATTTGAAAAAAGACGGAACTTTAATTGAGGTCGAAGTAGTTTCGCACGGATTGATGTTTGGCGGAAGACTTTCCAGACTGGTTTTAGCAAATGACATCACCGAACGTAAACGCGCCCAACAAATGATATTGGAACTAAACGAAACTCTCGAACGCAAAGTTGCCGAACGCACTACCGAATTGGAAGCGGTTAATAAAGAATTAGAAGCCTTTTCGTATTCGGTTTCGCACGATTTACGCGCTCCGCTGCGGGCTATGGACGGTTTCAGCCTCGCTTTGTTGGAAGATTATGAAGACCAATTAGATAAACAGGGGCAAAATTATCTTAAACGAGTTCGTTCGGGCAGTCTGAAGATGGCGCAGTTGATTGATGATTTGTTAAAACTGGCACAGATGTCGCGCGGTGAATTGAATCGTGAAAATGTCAATTTATCAAATATTGTGTTACAAATCACTGAAGAGTTACAGGAAACCCAGCCAAAATGCTCGTTGAATCTGAAGATTGAAGAAGCAGTATTTGGTTTTGTTGATGCACGATTAATGCGGGCGGCATTGGAGAATTTATTAAACAACGCCTGGAAGTTCACCTCGAAAAACGATCATCCCGAGATTTCTTTCGGACAAAAGACTGCAAACGGCGAAACTATTTATTTTTTGAGTGACAACGGTGCGGGTTTTGATATGAAATACGCGGGTAAATTATTCGGCGCGTTTCAGCGTCTGCATACCACAAACGAATTTGAAGGAACGGGCATCGGACTGGCCACTGTGCAGCGAATTATCAATCGTCACGGCGGACAAATTTGGGCGGAAAGCGAGGTTGATAAAGGAACGACATTTTTCTTTAAAATCGCTCATTAAAGAGTTTTATATGGAAAAAAACAAATCTATTTTACTGGTCGAAGACAATCCTGACGATGAGGCTTTGATGCTTCGGGCTTTGAAAAAAAATAATATTGCGAACCTGATTATTGTGACGCGCGATGGAGTCGAGGCACTCGATTATCTTTTTGCCACCGGACAATATGCCGGCCGTGATTTAAGGGAAATGCCGCAGCTGATTCTTTTAGACCTCAAATTGCCGAAGATTGAAGGTCTGGAAGTTTTGCGACGGCTGCGCTGCTCTGAACTGACTAAATTAATTCCGGTTGTAATTCTGACTACTTCAGCGGAACAGCGCGATATTATTGAAAGCTACAATCTGGGAGCCAACAGTTATGTCCAAAAGCCGGTGGATTTTAATGAATTTATGGAAACCACCCGGCAACTCGGGACCTATTGGCTTTTATTAAATCAGCCGGTTCCGCAAAACAACTGATATGAAACATTTGAGAGCCTTAATCATTGAAGATTCCGAAGATGACTGTGAAATATTATTGCGTCATCTCAGGCAAAACAACTTTCAGGTTGAATACCTGAGAGTTGAAACCGCTGAAGCAATGGAAGACGCTCTTGAGCAACAGGAATGGCAAATAATTCTCTCCGATTTCAGTATGCCGCGATTTGACGGGCTCGGCGCTCTGGCAACTCTACATCAAACCGAACTCGACATTCCTTTCATCATAATTTCGGGAACAATCGGGGAAGACACGGCGGTCCAGTCAATGTTGGCGGGGGTTGATGATTATTTTATAAAAGGGAAACTCGGCCGTTTGGGTCCGGCTATTGAACGCGAATTAGCAGAAGCGGAAAACCGTGCCGAACGCCACCGCGTCGAAGCCGAACTGGAAGAAAATAAAAAAAGGCTGCAACTTGCTTTGCTTGGATCGGGGATGGGCGTTTGGGAATGGAATCTGCAAACCGATGCGATTTTTTGGTCGCCTGAATGTTATAAAATTTATGGGGTGGAAGCATCGGCCGAGACTTTAACTGATTTTACAAAATTAGTTCATCCTGAAGATCTTGCAAAATTGGTCTCAGCCGGACAAATAGCAATTGATAGTCATCAGAAGTATTCCGCAGAATTTCGAATCATCAATCCGCACGGAGAAATTCAATGGTTAGCAAACAACGGATTGGCGGAATATGGCACAAACGGACTTCCCGTGCGACTGATCGGAACGGTTCAGGACATCACCGAGCGCAAACAAGCCGAAAATTCACTCCGCGAATCGGAAGAGAATTTTCGTGCGATTATCCAAGCCACGACACAATTTGTTTGGCGGGCAGATAAATATGGAGCAGGCACAGAGCTTTTTCAGTGGTTCTCAGAATTGAGCGGACGAAATATTTCCGATGTTTTTGGAATAATTGATCTTATACACCCCGATGATATTGAAATTGCACAAAGGTCTCGGAAGAAGGCTTTCCAAGATAAGACTGTGTTCAATATGGTTATTCGCGTTTTCACAAAAAACAATGAATATTGCTATCTTGCTACCCGAAGTGTTCCAGTTTTCAATCAGGATGGCAGCTTTCGGGAATGGATAGGGACGTTTAATGACATTACTGACCGGATGCACACGGAAGAAGCACTTCGTAAAAATGAAGCACAATTGAAACTTGTGTCGGACACCGTGCCGACCTTAATTATGCAGCTTGATGCCCGGTTACACGTTTTATTTACCAATAAGCCGTGCCTGCAATTTTTTGGTTTGCCAGAAGCCGAAATTCTCGGAACACACATCAGCAAAGTCTTTAATGAAACTGCCTATAAATTGATTTTACCTGAATTTGAAAGAGTTCTGACGGGCGAACCATTTATCGTTGAGCGTCTATCATTTCAAGAAGACAGTTCGAGATTTTTGCGGTTCAATTACGTTCCTGACTTTGACGAAAAAGGAAATGTTCAAGGCTTTTTTGCTTTCGTTATTGACCTCACCGAAAATAAACGCTCGGAGGAAAAATTGCGGAAAAGCGAAGAACGCTTTCGTTCATTGGTTAATGCCACGGCACAAATCGTTTGGACGGCCGATTCAAATGGTATTTTGCAGTCAGCCCATACGCCTCACGGCGCACCACTCGGAGGAACTTCCGACAATATGATGGATGAAT
>JBDTZT010000546.1:0-3542 GCA_040005005.1 Actinomycetota bacterium | reverse complement strand
GCTCATAATCGGAAGGACAACTGAAGGAACGCTCGGAAGGTGGTCAAGCACAGTAGCAAACCGCGCTCGGAGAAGTGTTGGCGGCGGGTCTCGATAAACTTCATCAAGCTAGCCGCTTTCAACTAATGCACGTAGCGTGCCAAAGGAATTCAAACAAGTGGTGAGTGGTCAGTGATGAGTCGCGAGTTTCTTCTTTTTGCCCGTAAATACAGGTGAAGGATAATATTTAGCAAGGTTATTTTTATCTTTTTGTTTTCACTCATCACCCATCATTCATCACTCATCACTAAAAAAAGTTACACTATTTGGTAGAACATCTCTCAACCAGTCTTTGCAAGCCCTGAACTTCTTGATTTTCGCCGTCAATTTCCGAAGCCGAACGATAGTAATTTTGTGTCTGCAAACAATCGCCTTTTTGCAAATAAATCTTCGTGAGCGCAATATACGCGTCAATCAACCGGTTATCCCAAAACAGTGCAGTTTTCAAACTGCTGACCGACTGGTCTAAATCGCCGCGCCGCAAATGAATCATTCCGAGCAAGTAATAGCTTTCCGCACTCATCGGTTCACTGACAAGAATCCGACGCAACACTGTCATTGATTCGTCATCGCGTCCGTCTTTGTAGAACTGCCGGGCTTGAATAAGCAATGCCTCGGTTTCGTTGACCGGCGTTTGCACAATTTTGGTTTGATTTTTGAGCAAAATCACACCGACAAAATCTTTGCGCGGCGGTTGAACGACGCGCAACCCAATCGTCTCGGTCGTGCGCGAACGCAACCACTCGGTTTGCAATTTAGCGTAGCGGTCACCTTCGGTCAAAAATCTTCGCGCCTGATTGTCAAAATCGGCGGCGGAATTATCTTTCGACACTTCCAAAGTCTTGGCGAGCAGAAAATAGCTTTCGCCGTCTTTCGGATTCGCTGCCAAAACCGGACGCAGCTGCGCGGCGGCTTCCGGGTAATTCAGATTTAAAAACAGTGCGAAACTATAATTAAAACGCACATTCGCTTCGTCAGGCGCAGATTCCGAAGCCTTTTTCAAAAGTTCGATGCCTTCGTTCAAAAGCGCGGCTGATTTTGCCTTATTTTTCTTTTCGGCACGCGAAGCCTGAACCGCGATTGCGCCGATCGTGTTATAAACACTCGTCAGTTTCAAATCTTCCGCGAGTGGTCGCAAAACGGCCAATGCCTGTTCGTAATTCTGCTGCTGCCAATGAATCAACCCCGTGTAGAACGCCGCTTCGGGATAAAACGGCGATTCCGCCGGAATCCGCGAAAAATATTCAACTGCTTCGGGGAATTTGCGCTGATTCAGAAAAAGATGTCCGAGTTCGAGCGCGGCATCCGAATACGTCGCGTTGGATTTTTCTTCGGCATAAATCCGCAGCGCATTTTTCAAATAATTTTCCCGCGTTTGCGTGTCGGTTTCCGAAGAAAGTAAACCTTTGATATAGGCCTCGAAAGCACGCGCCGGAACTTTATTGGCGTTTTCAATAAACTGATTTTGCGCGAAAGGCAAGGCTTTATCGCGCTGATACAAAATCTGATAAGCGATTTGTCCTTCGACGGTTTGCAGATTTTGCAGAGCATCGTTGATGACCACATCAATCCGTCGTTTTCCATCGGCAAATTCCTCACTCAAAAATCGGCCTTCGTTAACGCGGATAATTTTCGCCGTCACGCTAATCGTCGCCGCCGTTTCGCCCTGCGCGGGAACGATATTGTATTTTCCGGCAATCAAAAGCGTCGCTTTACCTTCCCGCGCCAGTTTCAGAGAAGTTGCCAGACTCGGCAAAATCGTCAGAGGCACGCGCAGCCGCTGCTGAATAATTTTGCGCTCGTCGTTTGAAACGACATTGAGACTCGGAACTTTCAATAAATCCGCCAGCGAATCGGCAAAACTTTCGCCAACCCAATTAAATTCAGCTTTACTCGAAATATTTTCAAACGGCAAAACCATCACCGTATCGGAATTGTTCGGCGCGATTTGCGCCCGGGCAAATGCGACTGCCAACAAAACGAAAACGATTGTTAATATTAACTTTTTCAGCATTTCTCTCCTATAAAATAAAAAATTCGCTTTAAGATGAAAGCGAATCGGTTTAATTGATAGATGCGGATTATCGAAAAAAAGATGGTAGTCGGTACGGGATTTGAACCCGTGTCGCCGCCGTGAAAGGGCGGTGTCCTAGACCCCTAGACGAACCGACCACAAAAGTGGTTGAAGATGGAAACTTCCCAAACAATTTGGAAATATCTTCTAAAATCAGGCTTCAAATAACAAACCTCGTAACAAAACGAATAGTAAGAATATCGCACGGGCTTTTTTATTGTCAAACGGCATTCGGGAAGTTTTTCACAAAACCTTAATCCGACATCAAACTATTATTTAAAATTTCACAAATAAAATCCGGAAATTTTGATAATTCCCAACTGTCTAATATAATAGACCTTATGCGTAATAAATTTGTTGTAATAGCAACCTTTTGAAAAATGGTTTTCGCAAAAGGTTACGAAAATTGTGTGTTCCACAGGCTATTTCCATCAAATCATCCGAAATGTTCTCGACTTTGAGCCTCATTTCCTCTTTCACAATTCGTAATCTTTTTGCTCCACTTATCAAATGTTCAATTAATACTCGCACTCGGCTCAGTTCACGATTTGCTTCCTTTTCTTCCTTCGTTAGCTCTTTGCCTCGTGGTTTTTTCTTTGGCTGTTTTATCGTAACTCCCTCAGGCGCATACCCTTGAAATCCTGTATCTTGTTGTAAAACAGTATTTTTAGGATATTTTATAGCTTCTTCATCAGCTATTTTCTTATCGTGTTTTTTCCCTTCGACTGTCTTTGATAAATAGATAATTGCTCTCGTTTCGACCTCGCCAATTATCAAATTCTTTTCCGTGTGCGTTTTTTTTACCGCTGTAATATAACTTTTGCGTTTCATGATCCTGCGGTCTTTCCCTCATTCTTTCCACTCCATCTTGCACTATTTCGCCTCTTTCAACTTGATTCTTCAATTTTTCCGCTAAATCGGCGGCGGTTCTTTCAGGTTTGCATCCAAGTATTTCCAACCCTCTTTTCAACTTCGGCAAAAGACTGTGAATTTGCCGACAAGTGTTCGGCTGGCTCAATCCGAACTGCAATCCGTGATAGCTTTGTAAGGGATAATTCTTGATATAACTCAAGATAAACAATAACTTAGTCTCCAAATTCAGCAGTTTTCCACGCTGTCCGCCACCTTTTTTCCGAAACCGTGCTTCGTCTGTAACTGTCCGATGTGCCGTTTCTGCAAAGGCTTGGGCAAATGCGATTAACAAAATTTGAAACTCAAATACCGTGACACTGGTGGTCGCTAAAAAGACTCGTTCATTATTTCGCAATGAATTGTAATTAAGCATATTCTGATAAACTACAATTCTTTGAATGTTTCCAAAAAAACTTAACTTTTATTCAGCATAAGGTCTATTGATTATGAATGAGTTTTTTGAAAATCCGCATCTAATAATTAATGTTTTTTGCTTCATTAAACACACGGTCAAAAT
>JBDTZT010000545.1:0-3545 GCA_040005005.1 Actinomycetota bacterium | reverse complement strand
GAGAGGATGATAACTTTTGTGCGTTGTTTTTGTTTATTGATTTGCCGCGCAACTTCCAAACCGTTGAGACCGGGCATCATTAAATCCAAGACGACCACATCGGGATTGAGTTTTTTGACTAATTCCAATGCTTCGAGTCCATCGCCGGCTTCGCCGATGACATTAAAATCAGGCTCGGCTTTGAGCAAAGCGTGTAAACCTTGACGGACTATGCGGTGGTCATCGGCTAAAACTATATTTGTCGTTCGGGCGGTGTTCATTTAATTATTTGATTATCGCTTGTGAATTCGTATCATCGCTCAAATTCCATTCCGCCGTCAAACGAGTGCCGATGCCCGAACTTGATTCAACACTGAAAATGCCGCCTGTCAGCAAAACTCTTTCGCGCATTCCGGCTAATCCGCTTGATTGGTGAGCGGCAAATGCGGCTTCCGTGTCAAAGCCTTTTCCGTTATCTTCAATTTGAATGGTAAGTTTGTGTTTTTTAGCCCAAATGCGGATTATCGCTTTTTCCGATTCGGAGTGCCGCGCAATATTCGTTAATGCTTCCTGCACGATGCGAAACGCCGCCGTTTCAAGTTCGGGCGAAAACCGGCGTCCTTCAAGACCGTCTTGCCGAAAATCCACATTGACCTGAGTTTGCGAACTGTAATGACGAAAATGGCGCAGCAGGGCGGACATTAATCCCAAATGGTCGAGCGTCGCCGGGCGCAAATCGAGCGATAATTCGCGGGTGCGCGTCATCAGCTCGTTGACGAGTGCCTGCGCTCCGGCGAGACTGGCGCGTAATTCGCCTTCGGGCAGGCGCGAACCCATCTCCAAAGTTAATTTCAAGCCGGTCAGGATTTGCCCAATTTCATCGTGTAATTCCAACGCGATGTTGCGCCGCTCCGCTTCCTGAACTTCGATTAAACGGCGCGAAAGAATTTTCATCCGGTCGGCATATTCACGCAGGGCATCTTGATTTTGCTGTCGTTTCGTGATGTCGCGGATAATACCGATAACCAAACTGTTTTCTTTATCAATTACCGGGCTGAGCATAATTTCAACCGGAAATTCGCTTCCGTCTTTGCGTTTGCCGTAAAATCCGAGATCGTTTCCCATCGGGCGCAGGTGCGGTTCGGCAATGTATTCGGAACGGTGTTTGACGTGTTTACTTTGAAAACGATTAGGCATCAGAATTTCAACCGGCTGACCGATTAGTTCGTTGCGTTCGTAGCCGAACATTCGTTCAACCTGAGCATTGACGCGCTCAATATTTCCTTGATCGGTAACGACAACCATCGTGTCGGGCGCAAATTCAAAAATTCCGCGAAGCATTTCTTCGCTTTTGGAAAGTGCTTCTTCAGCATATTTTTGTTCGGTGATGTCAAAACCGATGCCGTGAATAAACCACGGTCGCCCGTCTTCGTGGCGCACCATTTTTACTTCGCAGTGAAACCAGACAACGCGACCGCTACGCGCCAGAACGCGATAAACCGAACGCAGAGGCTCACCCGTTAAAAACATCTGCGCGGCTTCAGTGCTCCAACGCTCCTTGTCTTCGGGATGAATCTGTTGATACCAGCGCACCGGATCGCTTAGCCATTCTTCCTGTTTAAATCCGAGCGTGGCCTCGATTTGCGGACTGACATACGCTTCGCCGAAATCTTTATCAAAAAAAGCGATAAAAACAACCGCCGGAATTTGTTCGACGAGAATTCGGTAAGTATCGGTTACGCTCGGTAATTCTTTATCAAGAACTTTTTGCGAGTTTTGCTGATTTGATGTTTTGAGGGAAAAAAATACTCCGGCTAATTGCGACAAAACATTTTCGGCAGCAAGCAAATCATCCGGCAACTTGTTACCGTTGAGCGACCAATTTTGTCCGTTGTTTATAGAATTTTGCTCTTTCACGATTTCTCTCTAAAGGTTTCTGCGGAATATCCCGAGGTTAATTTTTGCCCTCGCCGCCGCCAAGCCGGTTCTTGATTGAGCGAGGCTTGCGTGTATCGCCGCAGAGCGTGAATGGCTTTGCCGTAAGTCATCACAGCTTGCGCGGAAAGCAGTGAACCCGGCGGCTGATTCATAAACGGCATAAATTTGTCGGGAAAACCGGGCATCGTGCAGCCGATACATATTCCGCCGACATTCGGACAACCGCCGACACCATTAATCCAACCGCGTTTGCCGACATTGCATTGCACGACCGGACCCCAGCAGCCGAGCTTGACAATGCAGTATTTTGAACCGTAATCGTCGCCGAATTGTCCCTGTTCATAATAACCGCCGCGGTCACAGCCTTCGTGAACGGTTTCGCCGAAAAGCCACGTCGGGCGCAAAGATTCGTCGAGCGGAATCATCGGTGCGCGTTCCGCCGATTGATAAAGCAGATAAAGCAAAGTTTCCGTTAAATTATCAGGCTGCGTCGGGCAACCCGGCACACAGATAATCGGAATTCCGCCTTTCGATTTCCAATCCCAGCCGAGATAGTCGGGAAGTCCCATCGCGCCCGTCGGATTGCCTTCCATCGCGTGAATTCCGCCGTAGGTCGCGCACGTTCCGACCGCCATCACCGCCCACGCTTTCGGCGCGAGACGGTCAATCCATTCGCAGGTCGTGATCGGCTGACCGGTCTTTTTGTCTGTTCCAAGTGCTGCCCAATAACCTTCTTCTTTTATTTGTTCGTTCGGAATCGAACCTTCGATGACGAGAATAAACGGATTCAGTTGGTTTTTATCAGCCAGTTCAAGATAACGAATATATTCGTCCGCATTCTCGTAGGAATAAAACGGATTGATAAGATGAACTTTGGGAATGCCCGGAAGACCGCCCATCACAATGTCTTCGATGCTCGGTTGGGTGGCGGCGGTCAGCGCGACCGATTCACCGTCGCAGCCTAAACCGGCGGTTATCCAAAGTATGTGCATTTCCTTTATTGCCGATGCATTTCGAAAACTATTTTTATGAATCATCTGGTTATTTTCTATTCTATGACAAAAATCGGCAATGTCTAATTTTTTTTCGCGCTATCAGCGAAGCGAAATTGCCGTTTGCCTCAATGCAACTATTGGACATAAAATTTATTCTTTGCAATTATTGTCAAATCGTATTCAATAATTGCATCTAAACTGACGCTCCGAACGATTTTATATAATAGAAATGATTGCTGAAAATTTAATCGGATTTGAAAACATACCGCAGACGATTCCGCACTTCTGTCTGGAATCTTTCCGCCGCCACAACAAAGCGGACGCGCTAAACTATAAACTCGAAAATGTCTGGAAACATCTTTCGGGCAGCGAGGTTATCGAAAAAATCAAAAACATCGCGCTCGGACTCGCCGGATTAGGTGTCAAAGCCGGCGATAAAATTGCGATAATTTCTGAAAATCGCCCCGAATGGTCGTTGACCGATTTGGCGATTTTATCTCTGCGTGCCGTCAATGTGCCGATTTACACGACTCAGGCCGTCGAACAAATCCGCTATATTTTGGAAGATTCCGGCGCGAAAATGCTTTTTATTTCGGGCAAAAAACTTTTCAAACACGCGCAAAGCGCGGTCGA
>JBDTZT010000544.1:0-3550 GCA_040005005.1 Actinomycetota bacterium | reverse complement strand
GAGCGATACACGCGCCTTTGACGGTACGGTTTCAATCGTTCAGCCGCTGATCAAGCCGCTTTATGACAGCCACGCCGCGCACGAACTCGTGCAGCTTTTCTTTAAGGAAAATTACGACAAAAAAGATTACGACATCGTTCGTGAATACTGGCAGAAACAAACTTTCAACTTGACGGCGAAACCGGCGGCAGTGACCGAAAATAAAGAAACAGTGCCGAAAACCGAAGCAAAGGTTGAAACCAAACCGACACCGGCGGCAAAAACTACGCCGAAACCGGCTCCGAATGCAACCGCGACTCCGGCTGCTGCGGGCGCCACGGCAACGCCGACCACCGCTGCCGTGGCGCCGGCGGCGGCGAAAAACTTTGAAGAGAATTGGCGAAAAGCCGTTCACGACGGTTTTATTCCGAACACCGAAGCGAAACCGAAAACGGTTTCTTTTAACGGCGGATTTTTGAGCCAGCCGCCGCCGGCACCGGTCAATAACGGAAGTTTGGAAATTTCGATTTTGCCCGATCCGTGCGTTTATGACGGGCGTTTTTCAAATAACGGCTGGCTCCAGGAACTTCCCAATCCGTTGAACAAAGTTACCTGGGAAAATGTTGCACTGGTTAGTCCGAAAACGGCGCAAAGACTCAAATTGAATCTCGGCAATGACTCGGAAGAATTTACGGGCGGCGCCCAGGGCACGAGTTTTATCAACACCCGCGGCGGCAATCAATTTTCGGATCTCGTGAAACTTAAATATCAAGGCGGAGAAATCTCGAAATCTCTGCCGATTTGGATCACGCCCGGTCAGCCCGATGATGTCGTGACGATTTTCTTAGGCTACGGACGCACTAAAGCCGGACGCGTCGGTGATCATTTGGGTTATAACGCCTACGATGTTATGAAATCCGATGCAATGAATTTCGGCACGGGCGAACTGTCGAAAACGGGCGAAACCGCAACGGTCGCTTCGACGCAGATTCACTTCAATATGGAAGGACGCGACCTGCTGCGGGTGCGGAATATTGATGAATTGGAAAAATACGAGAAGGACGACGAGCAGGAAGACGAATACGACAAAACGATGTATCGTCCGGAAGATTTTCAACCGCTTTACAATGCCAATCATAAATGGGGTATGACGATTGACCTCAATAATTGCGTCGGCTGTAACGCCTGCGTCCTGGCTTGCCAATCGGAAAACAACATTCCGGTCGTCGGCAAAGAACAAATCGAACGCAGCCGCGAAATGCAGTGGTTAAGAATTGACGCGTATTATTCGGGAAGTCCGGACAATCCGACCGGACCGAATTTCCAGCCTCTTTTGTGTCAGCAATGCGAGCAGGCACCGTGCGAAGTTGTCTGTCCGGTTCATGCGACGGTGCACAGCGCGGAAGGTTTGAACGATATGGTTTACAACCGCTGTATCGGAACGCGCTATTGCTCGAACAACTGTCCGTATAAAGTTCGGAGATTTAACTTCCTGCTTTATCAGGATTGGGATACGCCGCAATACAAACTGATGCGAAACCCCGAGGTTTCGATTCGTTCACGCGGGGTGATGGAAAAATGCACCTACTGCATCCAGCGGATTGCTTCGGCCCGAATCGAAGCCCAAAAAGACGACCGCGAAATTAAGGACGGCGAAATTATTACGGCGTGTCAAGCGGCTTGTCCGACGGAGGCGATTGTTTTCGGAAACCTGAACGACAAGGAAAGCAAAGTTTCAAAACTTAAAGAAGACCGTCGCAACTACAATTTGCTCAATGAACTGAACACGCAGCCGCGGACGACGTATCTCGCCGGTTTGAAAAATCAAAATCGGGAAATGCCCGATTTTAAAGAATATAAGCCGGTTGACAAGCGACAGAAAACGGAAGGTCATTAATCAGTGCATACAGTGATAGTGCAAAGTGAATACAGTGCAAAATGCATAGTGCAAAGTTAAGCAGAGAATGAAACTATGAACTATGCACTATGAACTCTTAAGAGAGCTATGGAAGACATCAAGGAAGTTCAAAGAAAAATTTATCCGCCGATGGTCGAGGGCGAACATACGTTTGCGACCGTCACGGACAAAATCAGCGACGTTACCTTAAAGAAGAAAACGCCGTTTCACTGGTTTATCGGATTCGGAATCGCGTTTATCATCGCGCAGGTTTTGATGTTCACGATTCTGCATCTGGTTACGACCGGGATCGGGATCTGGGGAAACAATCAGCCGGTCGGCTGGGCGTTCGATATTATCAATTTCGTTTGGTGGATCGGGATCGGTCACGCCGGAACGCTGATTTCCGCGATTCTTTTGCTTCTAAATCAAAAATGGCGGACCTCGATCAACCGCTTTGCCGAAGCGATGACGCTCTTTGCGGTGGCTTGCGCGGGGATGTTTCCGCTGCTTCATACGGGTCGTCCGTGGCTTGCCTATTGGATGCTGCCGTATCCGAACACGATGGGAATGTGGCAGAATTTCCGCAGTCCTTTGATGTGGGACGTTTTCGCGGTTTCGACTTATGCAACGGTTTCCGCGCTCTTTTGGTATGTCGGTTTGATTCCCGATCTGGCGACGTTGCGCGACCGTGCGAAAAATCCCTACTTTCGATTCGTTTATGCCGCTCTTTCGTGGGGTTGGCGCGGTTCGGCGCGGCACTGGCATCGCTACGAGATTGCCTACTTGCTGCTCGCGGGAATTTCTACGCCGCTCGTGCTTTCGGTTCACTCGATCGTTTCATTCGACTTCTCGGTGGCGCAGGTTCCGGGTTGGCACGCGACGATTTTTCCGCCGTATTTTGTGGCGGGCGCGGTTTTCGCCGGATTTGCAATGGTTTTGATTCTTTGTATTCCGCTTCGCCACCTTTACCGGATGAAAGATTTCATCACGCACACACACCTTGTTTATATGGCGAAGGTGATGCTCGCGACCGGCTTGATCGTTTGTTACGGCTACGCGATGGAATTATTCTTCGGCTGGTACAGCGGCGCCCAATACGAAGTCTTTATGATCAAAAACCGGGTCTGGAACGGGCCTTACTGGTGGTCGTATTGGCTGCTCATTCTGTGTAACGGAATGTCAATCCAACTGCTGTGGTTCAAGCGTTTCCGCGAAAGCGAATTCTGGCTTTTTGCGATTTCGATTGTCGTCAGTATCGGGATGTGGCTTGAGCGTTTCGTAATTATCGTGACGAGCTTGCACCGCGACTTTTTGCCGTCGTCGTGGGCGATGTACAGCCCGACAAAATTCGATCTGTCAATGTTTCTCGGCACGCTCGGATTTTTCTTTACGCTGATTTACCTGTTTGTCCGTTTCTTGCCGATTATCTCGATTTTCGAGGTTCGCACGCTTTTGCCGGATGCGAATGTTCACGGACATAGTCAGGATTTTGAAGAGATGGTCAACGAAGTTGAGATTGAGCGGATTGATAAAGGAAAGAAAGTTTCTTAAAAGAGTTGTTTGCAGCCGCGTTGGATTGTCCGCAGTCGGCTTTAGACATCTCACCCATGTTACGGCTGATTGTCAGCAAATCGGCGGTTGCAAGCAACGAAAACCGGAAAGTTATGGACA
>JBDTZT010000543.1:0-3551 GCA_040005005.1 Actinomycetota bacterium | reverse complement strand
AGGGCGCAAAAGTCGCCGTCACTTCTTCAAAAGGCTCGGCGACAGGTTCGATTTTGACCGTCGAACGCAAACAAACCCGCACCGAAAAAGAAACGACGACGACGAGCGTGCTGGTCATCGCTTCGGAAACGGGCGAGATTTCGAGTTTTGATTTAAGCGATGTCAAAAGCGTCAAACTTTTAGATGAAGGAACGCGCAAAGACCTCAACGAATTTGCCAACGCGACGGCTTCCACACGGCGGCGCGACGCGAAAACCATCACGATCACTTCAAACGGCAGCGGTCAGCGCGAAATGATCGTCAGCTACACGATTGCCGCGCCGATCTGGAAAACAACCTACCGCGTCGTGCTCGACGAAGCGGGCAAACCGTTTTTTCAAGGCTGGGCAATTGTTGATAACGTCAGCGAAGAAGATTGGCTGAATGTTCAGCTTTCGCTCGTTTCGGGTTCGCCGATCTCGTTTATCCAGCAACTCCAAAAACCATTCTACCGTTATCGTCCGGTTGTCCCGATACCGCAGGATTTGCAACTTCAACCGCAGGTCTATGAACCGCAAAGCGGAAATTCACAATTAAATACAAATAGCACTTCCCAAGTAGTTGATAATCTTCCGAAAGGAACAACTTTTAACTCGTTATTAAAAACTGCGCCGAATGTGCGACCCGAATCATTGGCAGGCGGTTTTCAGATTGACGGCGCCAGCAGCGCGGAAAATACAATGATTATTGACGGACAGCAAGTTACAAATTTCAAAACCGGACAACTTTCACAGACAAAAGTCAGCGATGCTTTGATGAATTCAGTCGGCACTTATCAAAACTCGACGACCGGCGATGAAATCGGCGATTTGTTTGAATATCAGATCGAACAACCTGTTACAGTTTTGCGTGACCGTTCGGCTTTGATTCCGATTATTCAGACGAAAATGGACGGCGAACGCGTTTCGGTTTATAACGAATCTGTCCGCCAAGACCGGCCTTTCAGCGGCGTTCTGCTCAAAAATATGACGAATCTGACCCTCGAATCGGGAAGTTTGACGGTCATTGACGGCAACGCCTACGCGGGCGAAGCCTTGATGGAAAGATTAAAGGCAAAGGAACAACGCTTGATTTCATTCGCGCTCGATTTGGGAACGCACGTTCGCGTCCGCAACAATCAAGACCGCGAACCCGCGAAAATCATCAAGGTCGTGAGCGGCGTTTTTCAAGTGCATTATTTCCAGACTTCCGAAAAACTTTATCAAATCTCGAATCAAACCGAACGCCCGAAAGTTCTCTACATCGAATATCCGATTCAGGACGGCTGGAAATTGTCGGACGATTCGCCAAAACCCGATTACACGACCCAGCGTTATTATCGTTTCCGCGTCGAACTCAAAGGTTTAGAGGAAAAGGAATTGAAAATCTCGGTGCGCCAGCCTTTGATGGACAATTATCAACTGACTTCGCTCTCGAAAACCGATTTACAGCTCTTCGTCGCGCAGAAATACATCAACGAAGAAACCCGCGCCAAGCTCGAAAAGCTGATTGATTTGCGAACGAAAATCGCCGAAATAGAAGCAAAGCTGAATTCGTTTAACGATGAAGTCGGAAAAATCGAAGCCGACCAAAAACGTCTGCGCGAAAACATTGAAGCACTTTCAAAAACGCCTGAAGCCAAAACGCTGATTGCGCGTTACATCGCCAAAGCCGGCGAACAGGAAACGCGGCTCGAAGATATGGACAAAGAACGCAAAACTCTGGAAGCCGAACAGGAAAAACTGGAAAATGAACTGGCCAACGAAATCCGCGCTTTTACGATTAAGGACTAAACTTCATTTCTGTGGTTGGAGCGTGAGTTTTTTGCTTGCGCTCCTACTTTAATTTAGAAGTTGTTTGTTACTTAGATTGAGACCGACGACCGGAAAAAAGGCGGCTTGCTCCAACCGATTCAAACAACACGCCGAGACTGATTCCCGCAGAGTAGCAGATCAGATCGCTCCACAAGAAACCATAACCAAGCAACAATCCACCTAACCGAAACCGCCGAATATTTTCAATCCAGGCGGCGTGATATAACTGACTAAGCTCCACCGAGAAACTAAAAATTCCGGCAATTAACGCAACCTTCCAGATCGAGAGACGGGGAAAAAGAAAGCCAACCGACAGGTAAGCAACTAATGCCCATAGCGTATCACCGGCATATTCTTTCACTAGTCCGGGGAGCAAAGGTGAATCAGACCTCGAAGCGAGTCCCAACAAGATGACGGCAAAGATTCCAACCGCATATTTAATTCTACTTCTTTCTATTTCAACTCCTTGCTTTAACATCTCTCCGGCTTTTACTTAAACTCTAACTTATCAATAGATTTTATTAGCTTGTCTCAAACCAGATTTTTTCGTGCATTTATCGAGATTGTTTGTAAAAATGTTCAGAGTCCATACGCGGAAACCGAGATGCTCCGCCAGCAAAGCGCGGCGTTTGTAGGCTAAAGCGTGGAATTTGAACAATTACCATTAGAATCTTCTCGATAAATTAAAGCCAATTGTCAATATTTTTGGCTTTAAGACCAGATTGCTGGAGTTGTAACGGCTCGTCGTGCTGGTTTGCGTATTGGAAAAAGTCAGCGCGAACGAATGTTTGCCGATGTTCTTCTGAAGACCGAAACCGATTGACGGATGCGACTCATTCTTAAAGCCGATAACATTAAAATTATTGTCAAATATCGGGTTAACCTGACCGAGTTTAAAGCCGGTGCGCGGCGCAAAATCAAACAGTGCGACGATGTCATGCGTGATCAAAACCGTTGCCCCGAATCCGAATGACGCGCCGTTTGTCGGAAGCTTAAAGCTGTTGGCGACACTTGCGGGCGGGAAAAATTGTTCGGGGCGCGGATTAAAACGATGCTGCCCATTGGAATTGAGATGAACGGCCGGCGAAAAGAACAGGTAAACCCGTTTGCCAAGCCGGGCCGACATCATCGCTTGCAGGTTGTAGGTGTATTCTTCGGTAAAATTATCGTTGCCTTCGACGCTTGCATAGGTTGTCAGCGCAAACGGTGAATCTTTATCATGGGCAAGCCAATTATAACCCAAACCGACTTCGATCGTGCGGCAAAGCCCTCGCTCGCAAAGCGGCGAACGGCTTGCCGAAACATATAATTTATCGGTGATTCCATAAGTTATGCCAAACGAAGAAACCGAAAAACTGTCAAACCCGAGCAGATTTTTTCCGCTTTCGCTCAAGGGATGAATCGGCTGCGAAAAACGGTGCGCGAAGAAAAGATTCCACGTTCCTTTCGGCACTTTTTTCGGGGTCGGGACATTTACTATTCGATAATCGTATGGTTCTTCGCCTTCGTCAAAATCGTAAACGCTCTCTTTCTTATCATCAGATTTGACTTCCGGCTTTTTTTCTTCCGGCTTGGTTTCTAGTTTTGCCGTTTCTTCTTTCTTTAAGCTGTCGGAAGTTTTTTCATCCGGCGGAGCGGTAATTTGCGCGACGGTTTTTTTGTTCGCATCAATCCGAATCTTCTCGCCGTTTGATTCGATCGCCAGCTCACGGTCGCCGA
>JBDTZT010000542.1:0-3561 GCA_040005005.1 Actinomycetota bacterium | reverse complement strand
TTCTTCAGGCATCGTGCGGTCGCGTGAACGAAGTCCGGCTTCGACGTGTGCCACTTTGATTCCGAGCTTGGCACAAACCAGAGAGCAGGCGATCGTCGAATTGACATCGCCGACGACCAGCACCCAATCGGGCTTTTCTGCTAAAACAATCGGCTCAAACGCGATCATAATACGCGCCGTCTGCACCGCGTGCGAGTGTGAGCCGACTTCGAGATGAAAATCGGGTGCGGGAATTCCCAGATCAACAAAAAACGAATCGGACATTGCTTCGTCGTAATGCTGTCCGGTGTGCACAATCAGCGGCTGAAATTCCCTCTCGCGCCGCCGCATTTCGCGGACAATCGGCGCGATCTTCATAAAATTAGGACGCGCGCCGACGATATTTAAGATTTTTAGCATAAAGATTTTTGCCCACTAAAGACACGAAAAATACGAAAAAAAGAAAAGATATTTTCGTGCTTTTCGTGTCTTTAGTGGGCTAATTCTTACAACCTGACAATTTTCGCTTTGCTCGTTTCGCGCAAATCTTCCTTTAAGGCGTTGCGCGTGTCAACGATGACTTTCGACAATTCGCAGACGCGTTTGTAATCGACGCCCGAATGCTCGGTGCAGATGACGACGCAATCGGATGACGCGAGGAGTTCGTCGGTCAATTCCTGATTGTAAAGCGGGTCGCCGGCGCCGATCGTATAGGAATGGTCAAAGGTTACTTCCGCAACAAATGAATCGTGATAACTTACGTCCGCGCCGCGTGAACGAAGCAGATCAATCACCGACAGCGCGGGCGATTCGCGCATATCGTCAATATCTCTTTTATACGCGACGCCTAAAATCAAAATTTTCGCCCCCTTGACCGACTTTTCATTATCGTTCAAAGCATCGCGCACGAGTCCCGCGACATATTTCGGCATTCCCGAATTGATCTGCTCCGCCAAAGTGATAAATTGCGAATCAAATCCGTGCTGACGCGCCTTCCACGATAAGTAGTGCGGGTCGAGCGGAATGCAGTGCCCGCCGATTCCGGGTCCGGGATAGAACGGCATAAAACCGAACGGTTTCGTCGCGGCGGCGCGGACGACTTCCCAACTGTCAATGCCGAGCGCGTTGCAAACCTTCGCCATTTCGTTCGCCATTCCGATATTGATGGCGCGGAAAGTGTTTTCCCAGAGTTTCGCCGCTTCCGCCACGCGCGCCGAACTGACCGGATGAACATTTTCGACGATTTGCGCATAAAGAAGCGCGGAAACGTCGGTTGAATCCTTGCCGACACCGCCGACAACTTTTGTAATATTATGCGTTTGATACTGCGGATTTCCCGGGTCAACGCGTTCGGGCGAAAACGCGAGCAGAAAATCTTCGTCGAGGGCTAATCCGGCTTCTTCGATCATCGGCCGGAGAACTTCGTCGGTCGTGCCGGGATAAGTTGTTGATTCTAAAATCACGAGTTGTCCGCGCCGCGCATATTTTTTGATTTGCCCGCCCGCTGCCAAGATGTAAGACATATCGGGGTCTTTCGTTTTTCTAAGCGGTGTCGGCACGCAAATTATGATTACGTCGCAGTTTTTTAGTTCGCCGAAATCAACTGTCGCCGTGAATTTTCCGTCCGCGATTGCTTTTTGAATATTTTCCGAAGAAACGTCAACAATGTGCGAAACGCCGGTGTTGAGCGCGTCAACTTTTTTCGTGTCAACTTCAAAACCGACCGTCGGAAAGCCTTTCAGGGCAAATTCGATAATCAGCGGCAAACCGACATAACCGAGTCCGATGACCCCGATTCGCGCAGTTTTTTTCGTTATAAGATTCTTTAATTCGTCTTTTATCATTTAAGTTAATTGTTTGATTTTGCTTATATTATTGCTTTAATCAAAAGGATAGTTTTTATTGCAGACGCGAAGAAAATCTTCGCAAATTTCTAATGCTAATTTATGATTTTTCGATAGTCAAGAACGTAATCATTTCACTTCCGATTTATGTTACAATCGTTTTAGCGCGTCTTTTTCAAGCGGGCTTCATAATTTAAATTCTCAATTGCCCGAAATATCCAGCCAAATTTATGAATTTTGAAGTAAATTCGACAAATCCGGTTGTTAAAGCCATCATTGCCGGAACTGCGCCGCAACCGGCAAAATTTGCCGCCGCCCGTGGAATGTTGCCCTTGCCGCAAAATGATCTGCTCGAAATTCTGGTTGCCCTGGCAAACGACGCGGATAAAGAACTCGCGCAAAGTGCGCGTCAAACCTTATCGTCGCAGGACACGGCAGTTTTGCAAAATGCCGTTCAATCAAGCGAAATCGCCCCGCGGGTGCTGGATTTTTTCGCCGATAATGAGAATCTGCCGAACGAAATTTACGAAGCAATCCTGCAAAATCCGAAAACTCCCGAACAATCAATCGTCAAATTTGCGCGAAGCACGACGAGCGGCAGCCTGCTTGAATTAATTTCATTCAATCAGCAGCTTTTAATTAAAACACCGGCAATTATTGACGCAATAATCGCCAATACTTATCGAACCTCGGAAGCCGAACGACGCGCTCAGGAAATCAAACGCGAGTTTTTCGAAAAAGAACGCGGAGCCCAGCAAATCGCCAACGAACTTCGCGCCCAGGGCAAAGAGGCGGCGGCGGAATTTATCGAAACGGCAGATTTTGCCCAAAGTCCCGAAGATTTTGATTTGAGTTTTGAAGATGCGATTCTGCTTGCCCAACACATCGAAGTTTCCGACTCGGAAGTTGACGACAGTTGGCTTTCGCTCGAATTCATTGAAGAAATGTACGAAGAATCGCCCGAAGAACGCGAGGCAATCGTCAATAAAATCTTGGGTGAACTACAATTTGAAGAAGATTCCGTGTCAGGTGAACGGATTTCGATGATCAACCGCATTTTGAAGTTGGGAATGAAAGACCGGATGAAATTGGCGATGAAAGGCGACCGCGAAGCACGAAATATTCTGATCCGCGATCCGAACCGCATCGTCGCCCAAGCGGTTATCAATAATGCGAAAATCACCGAGAACGAAGTTGAAAAAATCGCGGCGATGCGGACCGTTCCCGAAGACGTGTTGCGGTTGATCGCCATCAATCGGTCGTGGGCACGAAATTATATGATTGTGCACAAACTCGCGCTCAATCCGCGCACCCCGATCGGAAGCGCATTTACTATTCTGACCCGTCTGCAGCTCCGCGATTTAGCGGCAATCGCGAAAAACCGGAATGTTTCCGATGCCGTTCGCAAACAGGCTTTGCGTTTGGCAACTACCAGAACGGGCAGATAGTTCGATTTTGGATTTTAGATTTTGGATTGATTAAATACTCTTAGTTTTTGGGCTTTAGTTCTTGGTTTTCAGCAAAAATCCAAAATCCAAAATCCAAAATCACAAAAACTCTGTAATTCTTCCCGTTTTTACAAATGTGCCCGCCATATCGGTCAGAGTGTGGCTGGCCGCGCCAATCCATAAACCGACAAAAACGGCCGGGAGAAAATATTCGCCGACATTTTTACGCACATATTCGCCGATTTCGCCCCAAGTCTTCGCCATTTCAAGCAGATTCGGTAAGTTGCCGC
>JBDTZT010000541.1:0-3565 GCA_040005005.1 Actinomycetota bacterium | reverse complement strand
CAACCAACAACAGGTTTTTTGCCAGTTATCGCAATTGGCAACCTAGAGTTCGCCAGACATTCATGCAAAATCTGCTCTATTTAAATCAAAAGCCCATTGATGATCGGTATAATGAATGGGCGCGAACACCTTGTTTCAACTGAAATTAAAATTGTTAAGCAGATCCGCTACCGCTCTCTCTAATGATTTTGTTTCAAAATAACATTAGCCGGCAAATAAAATCAGACAAAAAAATCACGTCGTTTTATTCGCGGGCTAATTCAATGAATCGGAAAATGCGTTCATTAATTGGTTGTTTCGCGGCGTTTGAGGATTCTGGTCAGTGTTTTGCGGTCAATATTGAGGAGTCGGGCGGCGGCTTGCTTATTGCCGTCGGTTGACGACAGCACCTGAGCAATATATTTTTCTTCCATTTCGGCAAGCGTCAGCCATTGTTCATTCGCTTTTGGTATAGCTTCTCCGCCGTCTGAGGGCAGCCGCGAAGAGTCTTTTTCAAAGAGGCGGATGCGAACGGGAAGGTGTTCGGGATAGATCACATCGTCGCTCAGTGAAACGGCATGCAAAACGGCATTTTCCAACTCGCGGACATTGCCTTTCCAGTTATAATGTTCGAGCATTTCAAGGGCGGCCGACGAAAAAGTCGGAACGGAATTATCGGAAGATTGAACCTGTTTGGCAAAATGTTGGACAAGGAGCGGAATATCTTCGAGGCGTTCCCGAAGCGGCGGCAAATAAATCGTGACGGCATTCAAACGATACATTAAATCTTGCCGGAACCGACCTTCGGCGACCTCTTCTTCGATATTCCGATTGGTCGCTGCAATGACGCGGACGTTTATATTTTGAGTGCGGTTTGAACCGACGCGCCGAATCTCGCCCTGTTGTAAAGCACGTAATAACTTGACCTGAAAAAGCGGACTGGTTTCGGTTATTTCATCAAGAAAAATCGTGCCGCCATCGGCTTCTTCCCACAATCCGGCGCGGTCGCGGTCGGCACCGGTAAAAGAACCTCGGGTGTGGCCGAAAAGCTCTGATTCGATAAGTTCGACCGGAATAGCTCCGCAATTGACGGCGACAAATGATTTTGCGGCGCGGCTGCTGCGCTGATGAATCGCTTGGGCAACAACTTCTTTGCCCGTTCCCGATTCGCCCGTAATCAAAACCGGAAGATTGGTGGCCGCCACGCGTCCGACCATTTTTAGACATTCGACAAATTTCGGACTGTTTCCGATCAAGGGAATTTCCGAAACATAACCTTGCAATTTAGGAGAATTTTTAGATTTTTTATGTTTAGCGCGAATTTTGAAAAGTTCTCGAACATCATTGGCCAGACCGAGAATGTCATCAACCTTGAATGGTTTAACCAAATAATCGTAGGCTCCGATCGCGGTTGCGTCAAGGGCACCGGCGGCCGAACCTTGTCCGGTCATTAAAACAAAACGCGCATTGGATTGTTGTTCGGTAAATTGGCGTAAAACCGAATAACCGTCGTCTTCACCGAGCATTACATCGCAAATAATCAGTGCCCAATTTTGTTTTTGAAGTAAATCTAACGCGCTTTTGGCGGACGAGGCTTCGCTGACTTGCCAACCGTCAGAGCGTAAAATGTCGGCGACCAATTTACGCACCTGGGGTTCGTCATCAATGACCAATGCTTGCAGGAAATTTTCCACAAGCGAAATTATACTACGATTTAATTTGTTTAGCGTTATTTTTTATAATGTCGTGTGATTATCAAATTGCGACGCAAAGTTTGACGGTTCGCAATTTATAGAAAAACCTGCCGGAGCATTTATTTTTGCTTCGGCAGGTTTTATTTTATTCGGAGTTTTGCGGCTCGGCGAAAAAATTGATCGGGTCAACTTAAACGCGGCAAAACGCCGAAAGCTATGAAAATGTGAGGCGGATGAAGAATAGATGTTTTTCTAAATAATTTCTACTTTTAAAACAAACCAACTTCCGTTATCCCCCCCGGAAGTTGGTTTGTTTTTTACGGTAATCCGATCAAAACTTCTTAATGCATAATTACCGTAAAAATTAAAGCTGTTGTTTTCAACACTGAATACAGGAAATAATTTAATCTCTTCTTTTGAGTTGGTGAAAAGAACCTCGTCTTTCTAAACCCCAATTAGGCAAGTTTTGTGCCAACCTTATAGTGCTCAAAGAAAAAAAATAAAATCCCGGCTAAGAGTTGAAATAGTTGATGTTTAGAACAATTAGCTCAATTTAATAAAAAACACATCAATCGGTTAGCGGGGAATATCAGTTATGTGAGTGGTAAAATGCCTGTCCATTTTGCTCCATAGCAACAATAATTATTTTTGAATTAAACTCACAATAACCCTTCATAGTTTTAATTTTTGTACAAATTTCAGAGATCATAAATTAATGGCAATTCTAATAAACTGATGAATTAATTAATTTAATAATAAGTAGGAAGATAATTTGACAGGCGTTTTTATGGTCTTTCGTTTCTCACTGAAAAGTAGCAGAATTAAAAAAGGCTTGAAAATTGCAATGAGCGAATCTGACTCGAAATTAATCTTGGCTGATCAAAACAAAAAATCCGACAATTGACTTAATTTTTGAACCGGTTGGTTTTTACCGGCAAATTTCTTTATCGAGTGGTTTAAACTTATGAATGAAGCAGATATTAATAATACCAAAATCCTAATAATTGATGATGAGCAATTTGTCAGAAATATTTTAAGCGACATCCTGAGTGAGACCTATCAATGCAGAACCGCTTCATCAGCCGAAGAAGCTCTCCAACTACTTAAAACCGAGAAATTTAATTTAGTGTTGAGCGATATTAGAATGAGCGGGATGAGCGGCCTCGAAATGATTCCGAAGGTTTTGGAATCGTCGCCTGACACGGTCGTGATGACAATCAGCGGAGAACAAAATATCGAAAGTGCGATTGAAGCAATGCAGGTCGGAACATTCGATTACATTAAAAAACCGTTTGAAATAGATACCGTCAAAATGGCGGTTGAACGTGCCTTGAAACATCATTTTTTGCTGAGCGGAAAACGCCGCTATGAAAATCATTTGGAAGAGTTGGTCAGGGAACGAACCAAGCAATTAAATTATTTGGCTTATCACGATTCGCTGACCGCTTTGCCGAACCGCACGTTGTTTGAAGACCGTTTCGCGCAGGCCTTGCCGCTTGCCAAACAGAACGAACAAATTCTGGCGGTGGTTTTTCTTTTGCTTAATCGTTTCAAAACAATTCAGGACACGCTTGGTCATAATTTCAGCTTTCAGCTTTTGCGCGAAGTTGCCGACCGTTTAAAAAATGTCGTTCCGCCAAGCGCCACGGTCGCCAGATTTGAAAACGATGAGTTTGCTTTGCTGCTTCCGCAAATCGGCGGCACGGAAGAGATTATCGAAATTATCGAAAATATTAAGGAAAGCTTAAAATTACCGATCAAACTTGATGGACACGAATTATTTATCTCAGCCAGCGTCGGCATTTCTTTGTTTCCCGATGATGGGAACGACGTCCAATCTTTACAAAAAAATGCGGCGATTGCGCTTTCCAGAGCCGCCGAACAAGGCGAGG
>JBDTZT010000540.1:0-3574 GCA_040005005.1 Actinomycetota bacterium | reverse complement strand
AGATGCCCAAAATACGTATTCAACAATTGAATTTCTTTGGAAAGGAAGTTCCAAGGAAATACATAAATCGAAATTGGGGAATTCAGGCGTTATCGGCTATAAGACTAGCGAGAAAAACCCAAACGACAATGATAGTGAGAACCTAGGCGTTAGTGATCAATATACAACTGGCGCAAATACAACTACCGCAAAAAACCCAGTCAATAATGGTGCGGTTTTATTGGTTAAACCGGAATATCCGAGAGCGGCAAGGGCAGTTAGAGTTTCGGGAGCGGTTAATGTGCAGGTTACAATTAATGAACTAGGTTATGTGATTTCTGCAAAAGCGATTAGCGGACATCCGCTTTTGCAGTCGGCGGCAGTCGAAGCCGCTAAAAAATCGAAGTTTCGAATGACAATTTTAGGAGACCTTCCGGTTAAAGTTGTCGGAGTTATTGTTTATAATTTTGTACCATAGAATTTTTTAGAATATATGGCTGACGAAAAGATTTCAGATGAAAGATTCAAAGAAGAAATGTTGCGTTTGATGAAATCTGCTGTTATCAAAGTTGGTGAGAATGCTAAAGAAATTGCTCTGTTGAGAAAGGATTTTGATAATAATACAAAAGAGCTGAAAAGTCTGAAAAAAGAAATTCGCGCTAATTCAGGTTTAGATAGTGATGTCAGGTTCAGAGTTCTCGAAATGTTTAATCGGCTTTTTAATATTGAGAATAAAGTTAATTCATTTGCCGATAGACTTCCCGATTTGAAGGAAGAACATAAAAGAATCTTTTCGGAATCGTTAAAATTGGCTGAAGATATTGATGACAACGCGGACGCAAAAGTAGAGCTTGACGAATTGAATGTGTGGCTTGAGAATCTGGAAGAAAAAGTATTTGAATATTGAGGTAATTTATGGACGAAAAAGAAACTTCGCCAAGTAGATTTGAATGCGAAATGACGCGAATGATGGAACTTGTAATTCTCAAACTTGGTGGTTTTGAAACAAGATTTGATGGCTTAGAAAAAAACGTTTCTGAAATTAAAACGGATGTTCAAGTAATCAAAGGACAATTTAGCGATGTAGCTGTAATGGCTATTTAAGACAACAAAAGAATTACAAAATTGGAAGGCGAAGTTACCGAATTACAAAGCGATATTCACTAAAAAATTTATGGCATCAGCAGTTGCAACAGATTTTACGAATCAAGTTTTAGTTACCGACGAAGTAGCGGAGTTTTCGCCCGAGGTCGTTGAGGAAATGGAATCGCATTTAGCGAAATATCCGGCAGACCGAAAGCGTTCGGCGTTGATTCCGCTGCTTCTTCTCGTCGTTCAGCGTGAACGCGGTTGGATTGATAACGCGGGCGTCAATTTTCTGGCGAAGTTTCTCGGTTTGGAAGTAACGGACGTTTGGGAAACGGCGACGTTTTATTCGATGTTCAATATGCGTCCCGTCGGGCGGCATCACCTGCAGATCTGCAAAACGCTCTCGTGCAAGATCATGGGCGAGCCGGAAATTACCGAGCATGTTTGCAACCGTTTAGGAATTCACGCGGGGGAAACTACGACAGACGGCAAATTCACCGTGACGCTGGTCGAATGCCTGGGAAGTTGCGGCACTGCTCCGATGATGCAGATCGGTTTTGATTATCACGAGGATTTAACGCCCGAAAAGGTTGATAAAATTCTTGACTCGCTCGACTAAGGCGCAGTGCTAACTAATAAAATAACAGGAGTTAGCATAATGAAAAAAGTTTTTTTGATTTTAGTTTCAGTGTTCTTTGTCAATTTGGTTTCTTTTGCTCAGGAACGGTCAAATGCTTCGACCTATGGAAACGGTGATACAAAAAGCACTCTGGCAACCGGAGATTTGTCTTCAGTTGAAACAACAAAAGATGTGACGGAAGTTTTTTTTCTTGAATCAACGGTTTTGATGAACATCAAAGCCGATGAATATGTTGCCTCCTTCGGAATTCAAGGCGATGGCGAATCGAGTTTGAAAAGTGAACAAGTCGTTGATTCGAAAATAGATGCGTTCAAATCGAAATTAACGGCACTCGGTCTGACCGAAACTTTTACGGATTTTATCAATCAGGCTCCGTATTACGAGTTTGATGCGACGAGTAAAACGGCAACCGAAAAATTGAAAGGTTATAAAACCGCAAAAAATCTTTTGATTCGTTTTAAAGACCGGAATTTATTGCGGCAGATCACAAATTCGGCAAACGCGGCGGGAATTTACGACTTGATAAAAATTGATTTTATTGTCAACGATTTTTCGGGAATTAAAACGAAAATGATTGCCGAGGCAATGAAAATCATCAAGAGCAAAGAGCAAAATTACGCAGGTTTAGGAATCGCGTTGAAAATTGTCGGGGTTGTCACGGAAAAGTTTAGAACCTTTTCACCTGACGAACTTTATCAAGATTATACGGCTTATGAATCGGGTAATACGCAAGGCTATAAAAAAGTTGTTCAAAAAGCCAAAGCTTCAACTTCTTATTACAGCGGATTTGACGGCAAAGATTTTGATTTGACAATTAATCCGGGCACACTCGAACCAAATGTTCAAGCTGTGATGTATTTACGGGTCAAGTATTTACCGACTGTTTCGCCCAAGGTGGAATGTTGCAGTGAAGTAAAACCAAAGTAAAATATGCGCTCGCTTGTTGTTTGCACAATTTTAGTTTTTTGTTGTTTGGCAATCAGCTGTAAAGGCTTTGCATTTAGAGTCCCGACGGAAAATATGCTTCCAACAATTAAAGTTGGAGATACTTGTATTGTTGACCAATACAGCAAAATCGAAATTCAGCGATTTGACATTGTTATGTTTAAGGCTCCTGAAGCAGCAAAGAAAATGACGCGGGAGACTGGAGATGTTAAATATATTTCGCGAATAATCGGATTGCCAAACGAAAAGATTGAAATTATAGACAGCAAGGTATTTATAAATGACAAGTTGCTTGATGAATCATTTGAAAAACTTACAGATGATCGTGACCGTAGAAAAAATGTTCCGGCACTGGTAATTCCTGAAAATGAATATTTTGTAATGGGTGATAATCGCCCGCAAAGTTTGGATAGCCGTTATTGGAAACCAGAAACGATAAAAAAAGAAGAGATTCTGGTAAGAAGGAAGAGATTCTGGGAAAAGTCGTAGAAATTCTTCCAGTAGATGTGAAGAAATAGTTTATGGAAATCAAAGCAATCGGATGTGAACCCCTGCAACTTAAGCGAATGCACATTAAAGACGGGCATACGCTGAAGGTTTACGAGGAAACGGGCGGCTATGAATCGTTGAAAAAAGCGATGAATATGTCGCAGGACGATATTATTAACGAAGTCAAAGCGTCGGCCCTGCGCGGGCGCGGCGGCGCTGGATTCCCCACGGGCATGAAATGGAGTTTCGTGCCGCGCGGGTCGCCAAAGCAGAAATATATCGTCTGCAACGCCGACGAATCAGAACCCGGAACATTTAAAGACCGTTATTTGCTCGAACGCGACCCGCATTCTTTGATCGAAGGAATGCTGATCGGCGCTTTCGCGCTCGGCGTCGAAACCTGCTACATCTATTATCGCGGCGAATACAATT
>JBDTZT010000038.1:0-12077 GCA_040005005.1 Actinomycetota bacterium | reverse complement strand
GCGCCGCACGCCGACGGGCAAAGACCCGGTGATCAGCAAATTTATGGAGCGTTGGGGCATAGAAGAAACAACGCACGGCGAAGTTATCAATCGTTTCTTGAACGAAGCAGGAATTGAAACGGGCGGGAAATGGCGCGAACAAGTTCAAAAAAACGTCTCGAAATTTTACACGCTGAACAGTTATTTAATAACGACTTTGACCAATTTTATCGGCGAAAAATTTACCGCGACCCATATGACGTTTGGCGCAATTCATGAAATGTCCACCGGACAAGGGTATCGGAGACTTATGAAAATGGCGAATCATCCGGTTTTGAACGAGATTCTAACGGCGATTATGCGCGAAGAATCGGCGCACACCAAGTTTTATGCAAGCGTCGCCCGCATCGAACTCGGCAGAAGCGAATTTGCCCGCAAAGTTGCGCGTTTTATCGTTAATAAATTCTGGTCGCCGGTCGGCCAAGGCGCAAAGCCGAAAAAGCAAACCGATTACACCATCGGCACGCTCTTTAGCGGAAAAGAAGGCTTTGAATGGATTGACCGCAATGTTACGCAAAAAATCCAAACTCTTCCGGGCTTTGCGGGTTTAACCAAAATTACCGACACGATCGCAAAGATTCAAAACAAACAGTTTGCTTAAATTTGTTTTTAAGTTTGTAAATAAAAAAGAGTTTCGCGCGAGGTGCGAAACTCTTTTTTTGGTGAGGAAAATTTGAAAAGTTATTTATTTTTGCTGTCTTTTTTATCGGTGTCGTCGCCGTCATTCGCAATTTGCTCGACCTGTTCGACGATGTTGAAAGCCGATAATTCGCCTTTGTTCATATTGAAAAGGCGTCCTGCCGCTTCGTCAACTTCGTAGTCCGGCGTTTTGTCTTTGAAGATGATTTGATTGATGGCTTTGCCGCTCATTAAGTTTACGCCGACGAGTCCTGAACCTTTGTCGTCTTTGCCTTTGAGCGTCGTCAAAACGTAATAAACATTACCGCTTTGTTTTGACGCGGTATATTTTTTCGACATAAATTGCTGATAGCTCGACATCAGATTCAGAAAATTCGAGTTTTCATTAAAAGACGAATTATAATCGCCGCGCTGCGCGTAACCGGCTTCCGCCGATTGCGAAAGCACCGCCGCCGTAATCGTCAAAGCCGTCATCACAATTGATTGCCAGCCGTCAATACCGGGCGCGTCGTATTTTGTTGACCACGCGATTTGGCGCGATTTCGGGTCAAACCCGATGAGATGCTGCATTCCGTGAATGACGACCGTACCGTTTTCCTGGCGAACGATCGAGACGGGATTATCGGTTGTGTCCGCGCCTTTTTTGAAAAACCCGCCGACTCCGCCGAAGGCGACCGCCGCAACTTTTCCGGTGGTTGCCGCCGCGCCGACTTTGAATTTAAATTTCAGCGGGATTTTGTAGGCTTCTTTGACTTTCCCCTGACTCGACAAATCCAGACCGATGAGATTTTTTTCGTCGCCAATGAGCAGAGTATTGTCGTCGGGCAACAGCATCATATTCGTGATCGAATTTTTTGCGCCCTCGTAAATCCAGTTTGTGGCGCCCGTTGTTTTGTTCAAAGCGACTACGCCAATCGGCGTTTTTTTCTGCCATTCGCCTTTTTTGCCGCTGTAAAATTGTCCGCCCATGCGGCCGTAAACGACATCGCCCAAAAGCTGCATTTCAGAGATTCCGCCTTTGCCGAAATCTTTGGTCGTCCATTTCACCGCCCCCGAATTTTTGTCAATCGCGCGAATTATTCCCTGTGCCGATGTGAAAATCGTGTCGCCGTCAATAATTGCCTGACCGTTCGTGTTTTTCAAACTTCCGTCGGTGACATCGTAAAGCGATTTCCAGACGAGTTTTCCGTCCGCGAGGTTATAGCGATGAAGTCCGGCGTAGCTCATATACATCGAATCGCCGTCAAAGATCGGCGGATTTTCGCCGTCGAGATTGAAACGAGTGCTTGCGCCGCCGCCGGAACCGAGCAGCATCCCGCTCGCGCCGCCGCGTTTTTTCTTTTCTACGCCGTAAAGGTCAACTTTTTCGGTATATTCGTTTTGCCACAAAAGTTCGCCCGTGGACATTTTCAAGGCGAAAATATCGGGTTTGTCCTTGTTCATCCGATTATCGCGAATCGTCAGAAAAACGAGCATATCCTTTTTGTAAACCGGTGAAACATTGACCGTGTAGCCAATCATTTTTTCGGTTTGCCAGACGGTTGCGCCCGTTAAAGAATCAACTGCCGTGAGCTTGGTTTTTCTCTGCGCCCAACCAGAATTGTCGGCAAACAAGACGAGCGGCGTTCCTGCGAGTTCGGTGTATTCGTCTTCCTTGATTTCGCCCAGATCGTTGCGCGACCAGATTTGTTTGCCGTTTGCACCGTCGAGCATCACCACGCCGTTCGGCTGACCGACCATCACATTTCCGGTTTCCATCATCGAATACCATTTCGCGCCTTTGAACGACCAGATCGGCGTATCGGCAAGCGTTTGCAGATTGCCGGCAACAATTAAAACCGCGCTCATTAAAGCCGCGTAAATTATTTTTGTAAAATTCAAATTTTTTATTTTCATGTTTTCCACACAATCCTTAAATTCGGTTAACGGAAGCGAAATTTTTGCTTCCGAATTGAATCGCAAGATTTTGAGTAAAAGAGGGTCAGAAAAAATCAGAATTTAGACTGGAGCGCCGCCGGCTCGCTGGCCACGTCGCTTGTAAAGCGGCGTAAAAATACTACGCTTTTCTTAAAAGTTGGAAGAAAGTGAAAGATTTTGCGCGTTTTTCAAACGCGGCGAAGCAAAGCAAGCGAGGAAGGTTCTGCGCTCGGGTTAAAAGTCCGCAAAACTCAAACCGGTTCGTTGCTGAAATTGTTCAGCCATCGAAGGCATCTCGAACGAACTTTCGTCTTTTGAAATTCTTTCGACGCGCCACATCGGGAAAAAATGATCCTGCATCGGCAAATACGGCTCGTTATTCGCGATCGAGCGGGTCCAATCGTCGAAATAAGTTAAATCAATGCTGCGCACGAAAATGCCCGAAGCGTTGATTTCGTGCAGAATGCCGACGATTTTCTCACGCGGATTTTGTAAAATGACAACGACACTTTCGCCCGACTTTATTTTTGCCATAAATTAGCCCTTGAAATTTTGGCACATATTCCGCGAATTTGAAACAGCTTTGTTTTTTATGCCATGTCTTAAACTTGTTTTATCGGAAGTTGCTTTTACATCGCAACCAGAATAGTCCGCTGATGTTAAAATATATTGCTATCCTTATTGTGATTTTGTTGATATAATTTTTGCGGTTCCCAGGCCTTAAATTCTCTCTTAATTTAACCTTCACTTTTATGGATAAACAAAAACACTCCTTCTTCTCCTGCGATTGTAAATCGGGCAACCGGACGCTTGTTTTAATGGCGAAAAACTTTCCCGAAAACTTTCCCGAATTTTCCGTTTTCGGACCAAAAGAAAATTGGTTTTATTTTCCCGAATACGGCATCGTGCAAATCGAAGTCGGGACGGGTAAACGTTGGTCGGGCGCGGCGGACGTATTTAATTTTTTGCGAACGGCAATCACCGATAAATCGCGTTTGGAAGATTTACGTGCCGTCTGGCTCGACAGCCAACAACTGCTGACGCAGCAGCTCGTCCGGTTCGGCACGGACGCCGAGCCGCTTTCTAAATTGGTTACCGACGATAGCTCGGAACTGCTCGGCATTCTGCAAAACCGCCGGATTGAATCATGGTTTCAGCCGGTCATTGAAGCCCGAACGGGCGACATATGGGGCTATGAATGCTTGATGCGTGGGCGAGGAAGCGACGGATCGCTCGTCGGTGCGCTTCAACTGCTCGAATGGGCAAATCAGGAAAATCTCTTGTTTATGCTCGACCGCGTGTGCCGCGAAACGCACCTTGAAAACGCCGGGAACTTGAATTTCGGCGCAAATTGCCGCTTTCTCATCAACTTTCTTCCGACGGCTATTTACCAGCCCGAATTCTGCCTGCAAACTTCGCTCGCCGTCATGCGCCGCAGCGGACTTCTGCCGCAACAGGTTATTTTTGAAGTGGTCGAAACCGAAAAAGTTACTGACACCGAACATTTACTCAGGATTTTAAATTTCTACCGCCGGGCAGGTTTCGGCGTGGCACTCGACGATATGGGAAGCGGTTATGCGGGACTGACTTTGCTCGCCGATTTACAGCCCGATTTGATAAAGATTGACCGCGAAATCGTCGCCAAATCCGTCGCTTCAAAATCTCATTATAATATCTGCGCTTCGCTCGTCAGGATGGGACATGATAACGGGCAGCTGGTGCTGGCGGAAGGTGTCGAAACAGAAGCGGAAGTAACTCTGATGAAATCGCTCGGCATTGATTTATTTCAAGGCTATTATTTCGGCAAGCCGCAGCCGCAGTTAAGTATGATGCCGGTGGAAATTACCAAAACCTACGAACCGGAAAGCCTATATCAGGAACTCAACCTCCGTTAAATATTACAAATTGGTTGCGGGCTATTTATTAATCCGTAATTCAATCAAAATCATCATCTTTGTCTGACGTAAAATTTGCAAATGTCCGCATTTTGTGAGCATCAGAGTTTTTGTGCAATGATTTTGGTTCAAATCTTAGGGAAATTGAAACAGCTTTCTCTTTTCAAGTTTTTCTTTCCTGAAATATATTCTAAAATCTAACATCAAATCTGAAATTTGTAATTTGTAATTTGAAATTTGTAATTTACCAATGCACATCACCAAAATCGAACTCGAAGACATCAAATCTCACCGCGAAGCGACCTTTGAATTTCAGCGCGGAACAACTGCCATCACGGGCGCAAACGGCGCTGGCAAAACGACGATTATCGAAGCCGTCGCGTGGACTCTGTTTGACCTGCTCGATTATAAAAAAGATGATTTTGTGCGGCGCGGCGCGAAAAAAGGTGTGGTGCGCGTAACCTTTGAAAGTGGTTTGGATGAACGCGAATACAGCGTTTACCGCGATACCGGAACGGGTTATTACGTTTACGACGTGCAGCTCAAAAACCGCATCGCCGATAAAAAGGAAGAAGTTGCGCGTTTTCTCTGGGCGCATCTCGGCGTTGAGCCGGGAACTGATCTGGAAGCACTTTTTCGCCGCGCGATCGGCGTTCCGCAGGGGACGTTTACGGCAATTTTCTTAGAAACGCCGACCGAGCGCAAAAAGGCTTTCGATAAACTTCTAAAGGTCGAAGAATACCGGCAAGGCGCGGAAAAACTTCTGCTTACGTCGCGTTTTATCGAACAGAAAATTACGAGTGTGAGAGAGAAAATTGCGCGTGCCGAAGGCGAGCTGGTAAGATTTGAAACAGTCGAGGAAGATTTGAAAACTTCTACGGCGCAAACGGAAGAATTATCAAAAACGCTCGAAACCACCGAAAAAGAGACAGCGGAAAAAAGCGAAACGGTCAAAAAGTTTGACGAAACGGAAAGGGTAATCAACGAATTGAAATCTGCTCTCGACCGGCTGCAAAACGAAAAATCAAGAGCCGAAATTCTGCTTGCAAACAAGGAAAACGAATTAAATCAGGCGCGAAATGCGGCGGAAAAAATCAAAGCGGTCGAAGAAGATTATCAAAAACACCTTGACGCACTCGGGAAACTCAAGGAATTTGAACGTGAACGCACAGAGCGCGAAAAATTACACGTCGAACAGCGCAAAATCGAAACGGCGCAAATCAACGTCGTTGCCGAACAAAAACGCCTGCAGGAAAATCTTGAAAAGGCGCAGCAGGCGCACCGCGAAATCGGGAAATTAACGCCGCTGACGGCCGAACAGGAAATGCTCGAAAAAATGCGCGACGACTTTATCGAGCAAATCGCCAACACAAAATCGAAAGTAGAAGAAATCCGCCGGCTCGACGAGAAAATGAACGATCTGCGCGGAAAATTTATCAAAAACAAAGAGCAGATCAAGGAGACGGAAACAAAAAGCGCAACGGCAAAAGATTACGAGGCATTGCAAAAACGCGATTCGGAAATCACCCGCGACATCACGCATTTTCGCGCCAAGCTCGAACACGACGAGCAATTTCAAGCGGAAGTCAAAAACGGACTGTGCCCGATTTTGTCGCAGAAATGTTTGAATCTGAAGCAGGGCGAAACGCTCGAAGGTTTTCTGAAAGATCAATTTGCCGAGATAAAAACAAACATCGGAACGCTCGAAACCGAGCAAAAATCTTTGGCGGAGGCGCTGAAAATTGCCCGCGAAGCCGAAAAATTCTCAGCGACACTAGAAACTCTCAAAGGACGTGAAACCGAGATCGGCGATGAGGGCAAAAGCTACAAAGCCGAGAAGGAAAATCTGCTCAAAGACATTGGTGATCTGGCGAAAATTCAAAGCGATTCGGCTGACACGGAAGCAAAATTAAAGGCTTTGGAAAATCCGAAGGCGAAAATCAAGATGCTCGAAGCGGAAGTCAAAAAAGAAATGCCGATCCGCGAAAATCTTTCGATCATCGAAAAGAATCTCGAACGGCTTGAAAGCGACAAACGCACAAGCGCGGAAAGATTGGAAAGCTACAAAGATTTGGACGCGAATTGGCGCAACTTTTCCGACTTGCGCGACAACACGGCAAACGCGCATCGTGAATTTTTGACGAATGAAAATCTCGCCAAGTTTTTGCCGGAAAAGGAAAGGGAATTTGAAAATGCGAACGTAAATTTAAAGACACTGACGGAAAATTCAGCGCGGGCGGAAAAAGATTTTATATCGGCAAGCAAAGATTATGACCGCGAACGGCATCAGATGGAAAAGTTTGCGCTCCGGACGGCGGAAACGCGTCTTGCGGAAACTCGTGCAAATCTTGCCAATGCCGAAAGGCAGCGCATCCTGGCCGAAAGCGAATTAAAGCGTCTGGCGGAAGTCCGCAAAGCGATGCAAGGCGAATTTCAGGAAAAAGAACGGCTCGAAAAAATCGCCGAGGCGACGGATTTTATCCGCGAAACCTTGAAAAGAAGCGCGCCGCTCGTTGCTAAAAATTATATCTATTATGTATCACTCGAAGCCAATCAGATGTTCCGCGAGATCACCGGAAACGCCGAGCGAACCTTAAAATGGACGGAAGATTACGGAATTCTGCTTGAAGAAGACGGTTTTGAGAGGCCCTTTATAAATCTTTCGGGCGGCGAACAGATGGCGGCGGCGCTTTCGGTGCGCCTTGCTTTGCTCAAACAGCTTTCTGATGTAAGATTAGCGTTTTTCGACGAACCGACGACGAATATGGACGCCACGCGGCGCGAACGGCTCGCCGAACAGATCAGCCATATTACCGAGCGCAAAACCTTCGACCAGCTTTTTGTTATCTCGCACGACGATACGTTTGAAGGCTATGTTGATAATGTCGTTTCGGTGACGGGAAACGGTGATTAATTTAGAAAACCAATATGTCGCAAATACCAAATAGCCGTGAAAAAGATTTGTTGGAATTGATAAAGAATATTTGTCAAAGACCGGGAATGTACGTTGGAAATTCAGAACTTAAAACAGTTGCCGCTTTTATTGATGGTTTTGCCTCTGGTGCTGAAACATACGATGAAATAAGAGAATTTAGTTTTTGGCTCGCTGGTGAACTGAAGTTGACGAGAAATGTAGCTTGGTTTTGTAATTTGGATAAGTCTTTTCCAAATAATGAAACTGCTTTAGAAAAATTACCTGTTTTGTTTGAAGAATTCAGAACAGCTAAAGAAAACGGCTGGAATTTCGATTCTGAATATGCTTGCGAAATGAAAAGAATAATGATTGAAGGAAACAAACATAAGTAGTTTGAAATCAATAATGAGAGACGAATTGGAAAAATGCTTCGAGTTTATTATCGAAGTCGAAAAATTGAAAGGTATTCAGCGCAAGGTCAAACCGCTCGGGCTCGACCGTTACGAAAATTCCGCCGAACACAGTTGGCAGATTTCGCTGCTCGCGCTTGTGTTGTCGAAGTTTGCCGATGAATCGGTGAATATCGAAAAAGTCATCAAAATGCTGCTCGTTCACGACATCGGCGAAATTGATGCGGACGACGTGTTTTTCTTTGATGACGCGGGAAGGTTGGACGCAAAAGAAAAAGAACTCGCGGCGATGAAAAGGATTTTCGGAATTTTACCCGACGAAAAAGCGGCGGAATTATTCGCGCTTTGGAACGAATTTGAAAACGGCACGAGCCATGAAGCCAAATACGCCCGCGCCATTGACCGCGCGATGCCGGTTTTGCAAAATCTTTATAACAACAAACAAAGCTGGACGGAAAACAACGTCACCAAGGAACAGATTTTGACGAAAACCGCATACATCGGCGACGGCAGCGCGATTCTTTGGGAAGCGATTGCCGAGAAAATAGAGAAGGCGTTCGAGTAAAGTTTATGGAGGAAACAAAAATGAGTAAAATATACAACGATTCATTTAAAATCGGCTTTTTATTCAATATTTTTGTGTTTGTAGTTCTAAATATTATAAGTGCAAGTATTTCTTATAACGAATATATAAATCAGGAAATCAAAATTGCTCACAGCGGATATAGTTGGGGATTTCCTTTTGAAATGTTTGATAATTATTCAGGATACCCGCAGAATAATATCGGCTTTACGCCGGTTGGCTTGGTTTTAAATACAATTAGCCTCGTCATTTCCGGCTACTGCTTTGGATTCTTATTCAAATTTGTCCGGTCAAAAATCTCATCGCGCCGTCTTGAATTAAAATAAATTATGAAAGAAGTAACAATCGTCTGCGACGGCTCCAGCTTAGGCAACGGACGGGGAAATCCGCGCGCGGCGGCGGCGGCGGCGCTTTGTTATAAAGGTTATTGGCGGGCGTTTGGCGAATATCTCGGCAGCGCGACCAATCAGCAGGCAGAAATCGCGGCGGCGGCGATTGGTTTGGAACAATTGAGCGAGCCTTGCAAAGTTCGCGTGTTGAGCGATTCGCGCTACGTCGTACAGACGATGCAAGGGAATTTCCGCAAAAAAACGAACCACGAATGGTGGGCGCGGGTTGACAAAGCCGCCGCGAAACACCAAATCGTTTGGGAATGGGTCAAAGGTCACAACGGACACGACGTGCAGGAAGTCGTTGACACGCTGGCGCGAAAAACTGCCGAACTCGGAACGGTTGACGAAGCGATGTATGATGAATTGGTTGCGGAAATCGGAGTTTTAGAGATTTAATAAATGGAAAATGGAAAATGGAAAATAGAAAATAAAAAACGGAGAGATAATTTTTCGTTTTCCACTATCCATTTTTCGCTTTTGGTATTTTTACTGCTTACCGCTTGCTGCCTGCCGCTTCGCGCTTACGCTCAGAAACGAAACGCGCTCGGCTGGGTTTGGCAAAATCCGCTTCCGCAGGGCAATCCGCTTTATTCGATTCATTTTACAAAAGACAAGGAAACCGGTTACGCGGTCGGTTCGGACGGCACGATTTTGCGCACTGAAAACGGCGGTTTTCGTTGGGAGAAACAATTTCCGCCGAAAGAGGTGACGCTTTCGAGCGTTTTCGTCAAAGACAAAAAAAAGGCGGTCATCGTCGGCGCCCGCGGCACGATTCTTTTGACCGACAACGGCGGAAAAGAATGGAAACTGATTGTGGTTGAGGCGAAAGATCATCTTTACGGCGTAAATTTCACGGGCGAAAATCTGCAAACAGGTTGGGCAGTTGGAACTTACGGGCGAATTTTGAAAACTTCCGACGGCGGTTTGACGTGGAAATCGCAAGCCGCGAAAACGACCGAACATCTTCTGAAAATCTCCGCTTTCGACAAGGAAAAAGCCGTTATTGCCGGACAAAATGGGGTCGTGCTGACAACCAAAGACGGCGGCGAAAACTGGAAAATAACTAATCCATGCGGCACTGCACTGATTTCAAGCGCGGCGTATCTTTCGGCGGAAAAAATCGTTGCGGTCGGTTACGGCGGCTGTGTCGCGCGCAGCGAGGACATGGGCGAAACATGGGCCAGAATTAATATTTTCAGCCGCGCCGATTTTCTTTCCGTTTCTTTTGCCGACGATAAAAACGGCTCGATGACCGATGCCAACGGCTTGGTTTGGTTGACGGGCGATAGCGGCAGTGTGTGGCTGCCGTTTAATATTCGCACGAATCCGAAGCTCGTTTCACTCTTTTTTGCCGATCAATACACGGGTTGGGCGGTCGGCGAAAGCGGTTTGATGATCCGCACCGACGACGGTGGCTACAGTTGGCAAAGACTTTCGGAAGGCGGGCGCGAAGATGTTAACGATTTAGCATTTTTCGACAATGAACTCGGCATTTCGGTTGGCTCAGGCGGAAAAATCTGGATTACCAATGACAGCGGAAAAAACTGGCTTCCGGTTGTTTCGGGGACGGACGGAAATTTGAACGCGCTGAATTTTATCAACGGCGAAAAAGGTTGGATTGTCGGCGATGGCGGCACAGTTTTAAGGACGATAAACGGCGGCGCGAGTTGGGGCAAAGGCGTTTCCAATGTCAAAGAAGACCTTTTGGGCGTTTGTTTCGTAAACGAAAAACTCGGTTTCGCGGTTGGCGCAAACGGAATGATTTTGCGAAGCGAGAGCAGCGGCGCATATTGGGAAACGGTTGAATCGGGAACGCGGAATTGGCTTGAAGATGTGAAATTTTTTGACGAGAAACGCGGCCTTGTGGTCGGCGACCGAGGCACGGTTTTAACGACCGGTGACGGCGGTTTAACGTGGAAAAAAGTCAAAACTAATCTCAAGGAAAATCTTTACGCGGTTTCGTTTTATGATGAAAAATTCGGCTTTGCGGTTGGCGCCGGCGGGACGATTTTGCGCTCCGAAGACGGCGGCGCAACGTGGCAGGACCAGGAAACCAATGTCAAAATGAACCTTTATGCCGTCACGTCTTACGGGCGCGACGAAGCGTTGGCGGTCGGCGAACTCGGCACGGTTTTGCGCACCGAAGACGGCGGAAAAACTTGGGAAATTCAGCCGATTATCACAAGCAATGCTTTGCAGGCGATTGCTTTCTTAGGCGGCATAGATTTGTGGGTGGCCGGTCGTGGCGGCGCGATGCTCCGGCGTTCGGATACACTTTCGACCATCAAAACGACTATCGCGCCGAAAGTTCGCCCGGTTTTGCGTCTGGGAACAAATAAAATAAAACCGAAAGCGCGAACGCCTTTAATCACGATTACCGACGACGGCGATATTCCGGCGGCGGTTGAACCGAAAAAAGAAAATTAGTTGATAGTGCAAAGTGCAAAGTGCATAGATAAACTTATTTTTAAACTCTTTACTGTGCACTATGCACTATCAACTATGCACTTTTATAGAAATCCATTCGCCGTCGGTTTCGATTTTGAGATTTGAGATTTGAAGTTTGTTTAATTCCGAAACGATCAAATCTTCCTGCTCCTTTAAAATCCCCGATAAAACCAGGATTTTTTTCGACTTTTCGATCAGCCGGGGAAGAATCGGCAAAATCACATCAGCCGTCAGATTCGCGCAGACAAAATCGAATTCAGGCGTTTCGGCGGAAATCGAGCCAAGATAAAATTCAATGTTTTCCGTTTCGTTGAGTTCGCCATTTTCTTTGGCAATCACAATCGAATCAAAATCTGTATCGCAAGCCAAAATTTTGCCTTTTACCTTTTTACTTTTGCCTTTAATTTTAGCCGCACTGACGGCCAAAATTCCCGTTCCCGTGCCGACATCGAGAAAAGACATTTCGCCGTCGTAGTTTTCCTCAATCGCTTTCAGGCACAATTTTGTCGTTTCGTGGGTTCCCGTCCCGAACGCCATACTCGGCTCAATTCTGATAACGATTTTGTCGGTGGCCCCAACCGTTTCCCAGGTCGGCGCGATAATAAATCGGCCCGTTTCGGTCGGTTTCCAATGCTTTTTCCATTCAACCAGCCAGTCCTGATTTTCAACCTCGCGCCATTCGATGTGTTTGACCGCGACGCTTGAGAAATCGTAAATCCGCAAGGCGTTTGAAATTTGCGATTTTAAATTTTCATCCTCCGATTTTTCGTTAAAATAACCGATAACCGTCAATGTTTCTGCCGGAGTTTTGCCGAGATTATTAATTTCCGTCCCTAAAGC
>JBDTZT010000037.1:0-12104 GCA_040005005.1 Actinomycetota bacterium | reverse complement strand
TAGTAAAATAAAATCATTCCCACAGTTATTTCCAGCCGATGAACAGCAAGAATAAACTAACGCTTCCGTTTTGATAATGTTGAATCCGATTCTCGAAAAACTGATGATTGTAACGCAAACGGCTAACCTTTCTGAATTTTGGGGTTTGCTTTCTTTTCAATCAAGCCAGCACAAAAGATAACTTTTATCGCTCTTTGCCTAATAATCGGCAATGATTTCGGGCGAAATATCCGGCAATTCCTTTTTTATATGATCAAAATCGGGACTCGAATAACGAGAAGTCTCATTCTGAAGATTTCCAACGCTGATTACTTTATAAACGGCAAATTCCTCTTCGCTGATACAAATCTTTTCTTTATCTTTTCATTTAAGCAAAAGAAAACTGCCGCCGACAAAAATTAAAAAAATTGCCGTGAATATTTTTTTAATCATTTCTTAAACACTGCCGCCAACATCACAATTAACAGAATAAAGCCGATAATCGCAACTGCCAGACAGCCGATTTTTAGCCAGCTATACGGGCGTTCGCCCTGGACTTCGCCGGTTCTGCCATTGACAACGATTTGAAAAACTTTGTTGTTGAAACGATACGCGCCCGCATAAATCGGCAGGAGCAGATGTTTGAACGTGATGTTTGAATAACCTGTCGAAACATTGTGAACGCGCTGTTCGTCGCCGCCGATGGAGTTTCGCGCATCGCTGTAAATCACACCTTCGGCAATCTTTTTGAATTTCTCAAATCCCTCGTCGAGCGCGATTTGATAAGTTTGCGCCTTATGTCCCGAAAGATACGCAGGTTCGTAAGGTTTTAATTCCTGCAAATCCCACGGTTCGAGTTTGTTGATATATTTTTCGGGCAAAGATTTGGTCGCGGGAATGCAAACGTCGTCAAATTGGCGCGAAACTTCGCCGGAAACCGAATACCATTGAGTTCTTTGAACTTGGCGTTCTTTCTCCTCGCCGTTTTCATAGTAAATTTCAGTGTCGTAATAATGCTCGCCGCGTTCGCCGTCGTATTGACTGTCCGTAAAAGCATCGTAGGTCCAGTAAGGAATGTATATACTGCTGAGTTTATCGGCTTGTGCCATATTTTTTAACGCTGACGGCGCAAACCAGAGCGACGCAAGCCACGTTTTATAATTTGAGACAGCTTGGGGTTGCGCAACGGAAAACGGTAAAACACCTTCGGGCGCAACGAGCGGATCGGCGGCTTTCGGTTGGGCGACAATCTTCGCGCCGCAAAAGTCGCAGTTCCGCGCTGTTTCGGGCGGCGTGAAATTGACAATCGCGCCGCAACTGTCGCACCGAACCTGCATTGCATCTTGTGCCATCGGTTGCAGATTCTGCATCCCGCGTTGAAGAAATTCGTAATAGTCGCGCTCGTCAACCGTGCCTTCCGCCTGAACTTCCTGCGAATGAGCGCAATAGGGGCAAGCAAGTTTGCCAAGTTTCGCGTCAAAAACCATATTTGCACCGCAATTGGCGCACAAAAACCGATTGATATTCTCTTTGTTGATTTCCGGGGCATTTTCCATAAGTTTTGTTCGATTTTCAGTATAGTTTATCTGAAATTAAACTCTCCTGTGAAGTGTATTTTCTTTAAAATATTTCACCATTTCACGGCAAATTATTTTTTCTTATTTTTTAACAGACTATGTGTTATGATGAATCCTGTAAATCCGTATTCATCATAAAATTTAATACAAATTAGGCGTCTTTTTTGCAGAAGGAAAATTATCGTTGTAAAAGATTCGATTGAGATTTTGTTTGTCGCTGTAAAAAAATGAGTAAGAATTTCCTAACTAACGATTCCGCAAACATTTCCCGCCGTATTCTGGTGATTGAGGATAATTTTGATTCCGCCGAAGTTCTACAAGTTTTTCTGGAAATCCACGGACACGAAATAACCGTTAATCACGACGCCGCGAGCGGTTTAGAAACTGCCCAAAAGTTTAGTCCTGATGTGATTATTTGCGATATTAATCTGTCCGGCGGTTTTAACGGCTATGATGTCGCCGAAGAAATCAGACGAAATGAACAAACTAAATCAATTTTTCTTATCGCCCTGAGCGGCTACGGGCGACCCGAAGACAAGGAAAAATCAAAAACCGCCGGATTCGATTCGCATTTTTTGAAACCGACGGATTTTGACGCGCTAATTGAATTACTCAATAATTTCGACCGCAAATAATTAAAAACCAGTCATTTTCTCTGCGAAACTTTGCGTAAGCCTTTGCGTTACAAAAAAAATCATTATCGCTAAGGCTCGCAAAGGCTTACGCAAAGTTTCGCCAAGTAATTTCAACTTTCTTGCCGTTTTATCGAAACGCTGAAATATCCATTCCGAAGCGGTCTTTGACGTATTCTTCCTGCGCCAGATTCAGATTTTTCAGATTTGTCAGACGGCGTTCGGCTTTTTGGATATGCGTTTTCGTTCTGCCAGCCATTTGTTTGAGCAGATTTCGGCCTTCAAGCATTTCCGCCTGAACTTTTTCGTGCAAAATATAAAGTTCAGAAAGTTCCGCAACAAGTTTTTCCTCTCTGAGTTCCTGCAAACGATTTTTGATCTGCCAAATTTGTCGGATTGCCCGCACAAGTTCGTCGCCAATCGAATCGCCCCACACCAAGTCGGGCGAATCGCGGAAATCTTCAACCAGTTTATTTAAACGATTCTGATCGCCCGAAGAATAAGCATCGTTGAGTTTCGCCATCAGTGCGTGGCGTTTTTCCTTTTCCTCCGCATCGAGTGCTAAATCGGGATGAATGATTTTCGCCAAATTGTGATAAGCCTTCTTGGCCTCCAAAGTCGGTTGCCATTTGAACGAACAGCCTTCGCCGTTTTCCGCATTGGCGGCAGACTCTTCGGCGCGTTTTCGTAATTCTTCGGCGCGTTTTTTAATCTCTTCATCGTCCGGCACAAGTTTGACTTCTTCTTCGGCAATCCGCGCTTCGATTTCGTCGAGTTCCGCGTAAAGCCGTCCGACTTCCATCGTGTAATTTGCCTCAAACTGTTCGAGTTCGGCGCGAAGTTCGGTCATTTCTTCTTCACGGTCGGCGAGATTATCCTTCAGACGCTCTAAAACTTTGCGCTTTTTGTTTAACTCAATTTCTTCCGGTGCTAAAACATTCATTGATGAAAAAGTTTAGCATAAAAATTAAGCCACAGAGGACACAGAGTGCACAGAAACTTTATCAATAATTTGAAATCTCTGTGAACTTTGTGTCCTCTGTGGCAAATGTTTTTTCGGTTACTGTTCCGTCACGCGGAACTTAAATTTTAGCTTTATCAGCCTTGCCGTTCGGTAAATTTACTTAAAGAAGATTCTTCGGCTTCCTTGATAATCGCCAGATTCTTATATTCCTTTTCGGTCAGCAACTCGTCCTTAAAATCGGGATTCGGTTTATACCAAGGCTGTTCCGAAAAATATTTTTGCAGTTGCCGGTCTTTGAAAACGCGCCCGTGCCGCGCATAAATCTCGTTTCGCAGAACGCGTAAATCCTCAATAAACAACCCGTAAAGCAAACCTCCGGTGATTTCTTCCGTTGCCAGATATTCGCGCCAATCGGCTTCCATCTTTTCGATGAGTTTGACGTTTTGCTCTTCGATTTTGTTAAGTTTGACTTTCGACTGGTCTTTAATAGGCTTATACCAATCACGCCACTCGAATTCCTGCTTAAAGCCCGGCGTTGTATATTTACGACCGTGCCGCGCATAAAATTCAAAACGCATCAGGCGCAAATCATTCAGCGTGACACCATCAAGCAATTCTTCGGTCAGCAGAACATTCTGGAATTTGTCCATATCGCCAACCGAAACGGCTGCTTCATTTTCCTTATCGTGCTTTTTATCAATTGCTTCTAAATTTTTCCGCTCGATGTTACTCAAAACTGTCGGCGCATATTTCGGATCGCGTTTATACCAGTATCGCTCATCAAAATATTTTTGCAGCCATTCCTGATCGGGAAAAGTCTTGCCGTGAATTGCCTCGATTTCGGCAACCATTATCTGCCAATCAACCGCCGTATTGTAAACAAGTTTATCTTCGGGAATTTCCGTCTTGATCCAATAGCGCAAATCGCCCGGTTGAATAGAATTATGACGCTCGGCTTCCGTTAAACGAATCATATCGAGATTGGCGCGTTCCATCGGCGTCAGAAGCGAATTTTTGAAGTTCTTGTTAGGTTTATACCACGATTGTTTTTCCAGATAATCCTGAATCGAGCGTTCCGTAAAAATACGTCCGCGCTTGCCGAAAAGTATGCCGCGAACGATGGCGAGCTCATCAACAGTGTCTTCGTCAACGTAATATTTTAAGTTATCGAGCTGCGCTTTGGTGACCTTTTTCTTTGTAAAATCAAACTTGTCCCATTTGTATAATTTGAAAACCTGCTCATCCTCAACCTGCGCCGAAACAATTTGGCTGATTGAAAATATAAGCAGAATTCCCAAACATATCTGTTTGAATCGAATCATCTCTTTTTGCTCCTGATCGGAAAACTTTAGCCCGCTTGTATAATTTCAAAACTCGTCGTAATCTCCACTGTCGGTCTGACGGTTGCGGCGACCGAGCAATATTTCGTGTCCGAAAGTTCGATGGCGCGAATGACGGCTTGTTCGGAAACGTCTTGTCCATACACGATATGGTGAATGTGCATCGTTGTAAACGAACGCGGATGTTCGTCGCGCCGCTCACCCGAAATTTCGATTTTATAATCGGTGACGACTTGCCTTTTTTTCTCTAAAATCGAAACAACATCAACTCCGGTACAAGCCGCGACCGAAACCAAAAGCAACTCAACCGGAGTCGGTGCGGATTTTCTTTCGCTTTTTGTATCAATAGTTAGCGAATAATTGCTTGGTGTCGTGCCGATAAAAAATTCGTCGCCGGCATATTTTACCGTTGCTTTATATAAATTGTCTGACATTAGAAAACTCCTTTTTGGAACGTATCTTTGGAAAATATTTTGCCGAATTCTAACATAAAACCTAGATGTTTCGGCAAACAATTTTCGCAAACAACCTTTTGGCATAAAAAATGCTTCAAAATAACGGTCAAACAAACAGTTTGAGGCTTTCAAGATAAAAGGAGATTGATGAAAAAAATGAGCAGATTCAGAAGTGTGTTTGCAGCTTACGCAGCGATTGGTTTGATGCTTTGCGGTTTTGCGCTACCGGCAATCGCGCAAAAAACGCGTAATGAAAAAGATGTCCGCAACATCGTGCGGAGTTTGGATTCAAAGGTTGACGATTTGCGCGACAGCCTTTCCTACGGCTTGAAAAACAGTTCGGTTGATAGTCAGGAGGCCGACACGGCAGAAAATTATCTTTCAACGCTCGGCGGAAAAATCCGTGATTTTGAAGAAAATCTTAATCAGCGGCGCGAAAATCCTGATGATGTTTCCGACATTTTGAACGCCGCCAAAGGTATTAATGATTTTCTAACCGCAAACCGCGTCAACAACACGGTTCAAAAAGATTGGTCTGATCTTCGCACATTGCTCGACCGTCTGGCCTCAAACTACAATGTTTCGTGGAGCTGGGCTAGCGGAACATACAACAATAATTCGACGACTTCAAACTATCCGACTTCGACGTATCCGACAAATAATTCAAACAGTGCAGGTTTGACCGGAACCTATCAACTCGACGTTTCAAAAAGCGAAGATACCCGCGACATTATCGAAAACAGCGGCGCACAATCCGATGAGCAAAAGCTGGATTTGCAAAACAAGCTCGAGGCCGCCGAACAAATTGCAATTGATATTCGCGGCACACAGATCACGCTCGCTTCATCAAAATCCGCGCCGCTTTCGTTTGCGGCTGACGGTCGGACACGCACCGAAAATGCAAACGGCCGAACGATTCGCGTGCGGGCAACCTTGCGCGGACAGGAACTAATCGTTTCGAGCATCGGCGGCGAAACCGATTACACCGTAACTTTTATGTCGCTCGATGGCGGTAAATCAATGAAAGTGACGCGCCGCATCACGACCGAATATTTGAATCAAACGATTTTCGCCGAAAGTTTTTACAACAAAACCGATTCGATTGCGCGGCTCGATATTGACAAAAATACGAATACGAATTATCCGACAACGACAACAAACACGAATGATAACAATGGAACATATTCAAGTAATGACCAGAATGACAAACCGAACTCGAATTATCCGACCACGACCAATGCGCGAACCGGTGATTTTATCGTGCCGAACGGAACGGTGATTACAGGCATTTTGGAAAATGATGTGACGACGAAAATTTCGCAAAACAATGACCGTTTCCGAATGACCGTGCAATCACCGAACGAATATCGCGGCGCGATTGTCGAAGGTTATATTTCGGGCGTAGATCGTTCGGGCAAAGTTTCGGGAAATTCAAAAATCACGTTCAATTTTGAAAAAATCACTTTGCGAAACGGTCAGACTTACGAATTTGCCGGATTTTTGCAAAACATCACCGATACAGATGGCAAAGTCGTCAAAATTGACACTGAAGGCACCGCGAAAGGCGACAGCCAGACGAAAGAAACCGTCAAACGCGGCGGCATCGGCGCAGGACTCGGTGCAATCATCGGTGCTATCGCGGGCGGCGGAAAAGGCGCGGCAATCGGTGCCATCATCGGCGGCGGCGCGGGCGCAGGTTCAGTCGTTCTGCAAGGTAAAGATGATTTGGAACTCAAAAAAGGTTCGATGATTACCGTTACGGCTTCTGCTCCGAACAGATAAACTCAAATCATTATTAAAACGATGTAAGCAGGATTTTCAGTTTGGAGATTTCCAAACTGAAAATCCTGCTCATCTTGTTTTAAATACACTTTTCATACGTGCTAAACTGTGTCATCGGCGGTTTCATTTAGCATATGAAAATTTCGTTTGAAGAAATCGAAAATTTCCGCGACCGAAAATGGCGGCGCGAGGAAACTTTGAAAATCGAAACGGCTTTCGAGGTCGAAGCGATGGTTGAAGATTTGGGATTTTGTCTGGCTTTGACCGATTCGCGGACGAATTTGCCGAGCGTTTACATCGCCGTTTGCGGTCGGCGCGACGCTTTCGCGCCGAAAAATGTGCAAAAGGATTATGAAATGAGTCTCGCGTGGACGCTCAAAGATGAAGTCATGATGCGCGGAAAGGTTTTTTATTCAAAACTTGTTAAAGGTCGCTCAACATTTATTGCGCCGCGTCTGATTCCCTATTTCAACGCAATTTGGGGCGTTCTTAAAAAAGACGAGAAAGAAAAATTATCGCCGGACGCGCAAAAAGTTTTGAAGGTTTTGCGAAAAGAATGGGAAATGGGAACAGCGGATTTACGCGCCGAGGCAAAAATTGAAAACCGTGCAAAACTCTCAAAAGCTCTCGACGAATTGCAAAAATGTCTGAAGGTCGTCCCGCAGGAAGTTCTTTATCAGCCGAAATTTACATATATTTGGACGCTTGCCGAAGCGCGTTTTCCAAATGAACTGGCAAAAAAGATTTCACGCGAAGCAGCCGTCAAAGAAATCGCCCGCGAGTTTCTAAAAATGTGCGAAACAACCGCGCTCGGCGAATTTGCCCGCGCATTCGGCTTTTGGCGCTGGGAAGCCGGAAAAGCCAATCATCAATTGGTAAACGAAGGTTTTGCCGAAAGATTGGCGACGGGAATTTATCAACTCAAAAAATAATTTTCACATTTATTTCAAACTCACCAATATTCGTTTGCGTATGACGCAAGGTCATAGCTTAATTTTATTTTCGGGTTGAAAAATTATGTATAATTTCAACGAAAATTTGTGGCAAACGAAACAATTCGCCGAACTTGCCAAAGTTAGTGTGCGGACTTTACATCATTACGACCGTATCAATCTGTTGAAGCCGAAGCGTTACGACCGCAAGGGTTTTCGGCTTTACGGGACGTGTGAATTTGCACGTTTGCAGCAAATCACAACGCTGAAATTCATTGGTTTTTCGCTCAACCAAATTAAAGAGATTCTTGAACAAAAAGAGTTTGATTTAGCCGAAACTTTGCAGCTGCAAAGAAAAATTATTCAAGCGCAACGTAATCGGCTGAATCTCACGCTTGAAGCCATTAACCGCGCCGAAAAAGTTTTTAACGAAAGCGGCGCGACCGATTGGGAATCTTTTAAAAACATAATTGAGGTGATAAATATGGAACAAAATATGGATTGGACAAAAAAATATTATTCAGAAAACGCACAGGCGCGCATTGAAGAACGTAAAAGCCTTTGGTCGCCCGAATTGCAAGAACGCGTAACTCGTGATTGGAACGAATTAACTAAGGATATTGAAGCAGCGATTACCGATGGCGTGAAACCTTCCGACGAACGAGCGCAGATTTTAGCAACCCGTTGGCGAGGCTTGATCGAAGAATTCACGGGCGGCGACCGTGAAATTCAGCAAGGCTTAAACCGAATGTATTCGGACGAAAAAAATTGGCAACAAACCAGTTGGAAAAAACCATACAGTGATGAAGTGCAGAGTTTTATCGTTGAGGCAATGAAATACAAATCGCCAAGCAGAATTTGAATTTCGAATTCAAATTCTAAAACTATTCATTGAGGAAAACTAACAAAATAAATTGCTCAAAAAGCAGATTATTGAAAAACGATTGCCGAAAAAGCAATGAGTTGAAAAAATGAGAGGCGAGTCTGCATTTAAGACTTAAACCTTTAAGCTAAATAGAAGGAAGGGAATTGTCGGGAAGCAATTCTCTTCAAATCGCTTTCAAGGGGAAAAGTCCAAAACTTTTAACGGTTTTGGACTTTATTTTTTGTCGAGGATATCTTTACTGCAAGTCTTCCAAGTTTTAGATAAAACTACTCAAACAAATCTCCGAAGAAATCATTCGATTCGATGAAACAAACATCCGCATTTTGATAATTGGCAACTTAGGTTAAACTAAAAAACTCACGCTTAAAAAAATAAATTTCAAGTGAGGATTTTATGAAAAAAGTTTTAATTCTTGTCTTTTTTTGTGCAGTTTCGGCGATTTCCGTTTTCGCGCAAACGCCTTCGCCGACACCTGATGCTTTGACAATCGAAAAGCAGCGCGCCGACCGTTTGCAGTCGCGTCTGAACGATTTCGGCAATCTTGCGCGTTATGCAGAAGCAAACAAGAAGCTCGCGCCGTCGGCGAAAGACGAAAAGCGCGTCGTTTTTATGGGCGATTCGATCACGGATTTCTGGAAATTGAACGAAAATTTCCCAAATCAGCCGTTTGTCAATCGCGGCATTAGCGGACAGACAACGCCGCAGATGCTTCTTCGATTTCGTCCCGATGTGATTGATTTGAAACCGAAAGTCGTCGTTATCTTAGCGGGAACAAACGATATTTCGAGCAACACCGGGCCGACGACGATTGAAGCGATTGAAGGAAATCTGGCTTCGATGGTCGAACTCGCCCACGCAAATGGAATCAACGTCGTGCTCGCCTCGGTTTTGCCCGTCAGCGATTATAACAAGGACAAATCGGACAAACCGATTATCCGCACCATTCAGCGTCCGCCCGCGCAGATTTTGGCGTTAAATGTCTGGATAAAAAACTTTTGTGCCGAGCGGAAACTCGTCTATCTCGATTATTTTACGGCGACGGTTGACGGGCAGGGTTTTCTGAAAGCGGAAATCGCCAACGACGGTTTGCATCCGAATGCGAAAGGTTATGAAATTATGAAAACGCTTGCCGAACAGGCGATCAACATAGCTTTGAAAACGAAACAAAAACGAAAAAACTAGAATCTGTTAGATTAATAATAGGAACGAATCTTAAAAACCAACTTTGCGTCTTTGCGCTTTTGCGGGAGAAAATCGAAACTTATTTCCCGCAAAGGCGCAAAGACGCAAAGAATTTCAAGAGGTAAAAATGCAATATAGAAAATTTGGCAGAACAGATTGGCAAGTCAGCGACATCGGTTACGGAATGTGGGGAATGGGCGGTTGGAGCGGCTCGAATGACGACGAATCTTTGGCTTCTCTGCAACGCGCCGTTGATTTGGGTTGTAATTTTTTTGATACGGCGTTTGTTTACGGCAATGGGCGCAGCGAAAATCTTTTGGGGCAGTTGGTTCGCGCCAACGCGGACAAAAAGATTTACACGGCAACAAAGATTCCGCCGAAAAATATGCTTTATCCGACTTTGCCTGAATATTCGCTGGAAGATTGTTATCCGCCCGCACATATCGAAGAATTTCTGCATAAAAGTTTGAAGAATGCTAACTTGGAAAGTTTCGATCTGCTGCAAATCCACACTTGGAACGACGATTGGGCGAGTGAGGACGGATGGTCGGAGATGCTCGATTTGTTAAAACAACAAGGATTGATAAATGCTTGCGGAATTTCCATCAATCGTTGGGAGCCATGGAACGGTGTTAAAGCTGTGCGAAGCGGAAAGATTGATTCAGTGCAGGTGATTTACAATATTTTCGACCAGAATCCCGAAGACGCGCTGTTTCCCGCTTGCGATGAAATGGATGTCGCGATCATTGCGCGGGTGCCGTTTGATGAAGGAACGCTGACGGGAACTTTGACAAAGGAAACGACCTTTCCCGAAGGCGATTGGCGAAGCGGTTATTTTACACCCGAAAATCTGATTCCGAGCGTCGAACGCGCTGATGCGCTAAAGCCGCTCGTGCCCGAAAATTCTTCGTTGCCGGAAATGGCTCTGCGATTTATTCTAAGCAACGAAACGGTTTCGACGATTATTCCGGGGATGCGGAAACTAAAAAACGTCGAATCAAACATCGCGTCGAGCGACAAAGGCAAATTGTCGGGCGCTTTGCTCGCCAAACTCAAAAATCATAGTTGGATTCGCAAACCCGCGCCGTGGTCTGATTAAAATGCCGAAGTCGGCAAATCAGTGAAAACGTGAATCTTTACTCTCGCTGGCCCTGCCGACTTCTTCATAAATATCACTGCAAAAGTAATCACAAACCTTGAAATTGCAAACGATGTCCGGTATTTTATGGCGCGTGTCGTATTTTTACGTTATTCCGAAAAATTATCCGCAAAATGTCACGAAACAAGTCTGCAAATTATTGATAATTGGTGTTAATTTATGGTTTTAAACACCCGTTATATAATTTTAAGACAAAATCCGACTGGGTAAAATGTTGACTTTTAGGTAAAGATTGATATAACTTAAATCTTCTAATATTCATAATTGATAAATCGGCATTATTAAATCAGGAGGTGTTTTTTGTGAAAATGTTACGTCCTTTTTCTGCTTTTCTGCTAGTTTTTATCTTTTGCATTGTCTTTTCCGCGTCAATTTATGGCGGACAATTCCATTGCTATTCGTCTGACTCCGACAATGTTCAGCCGATGTTTGTCAAAACGCCGACTGACGGCGGAATCCGTGAAGAAATTCCCGACAAATACCGGACAAAATACGAAAAATGGAAGGAAGAAATGCTTTCGACCGAATTCGGGCGGCAAGAATGGGAGGCTTATGCCAACAACAAAGGGTTTATTTTAACGATTACAATTTCCGACAAACGCGGACAGGGCGCCGGAACGGACAAATATCTGTGGGACGAAGCGGGCAAATTTGTCGGCGCGACCATCACGCTCGGCAACAAGATTGACAAAGGTTATCCCGACCCGATTTATTATCCCGTGATGAATTCCTTATCGGCGAACGATACAACTTATTTAATCAGCGGCACACTTTTGGCTTCAACAAAAATCATTCACGAAATCGGTCACGTCAATCAAACCGCCAAAGCCAATCTCGGTCAACTTCAACTTCAAAACAAACTGATGCCCCAGTATATTTCAATTTTCCTGAAAAACGGTCGCAACACACGCGACAAAGATTTGATTGATTTGGCCGAGCAGATGGGCGGAACGCCGGTCGAAATCTGGGAAAACCGCGAATATTGGAGCGAAGTCAACGCGATGTCTTATCTGAAAGAAAGAATCGGCAAGGAAATTTACTATTGCTACGTATTCAACAAAATTCAATACAATATCGAACAATACGCCAAGAATTTTGAAGACCGTTTTGACAAAGTAACCGCCTTGCCCGACGCTTCGTGCCGAAAATAAGCTGAGTTTAAATAATTATTGCTTTCTTGGCGGCTTTGCGCCTTTGCGGGAAACTAATTCCGAGT
>JBDTZT010000036.1:0-12129 GCA_040005005.1 Actinomycetota bacterium | reverse complement strand
CTTGATTGTCGGGCGAATTTTTTCAAAAGGCACGAGGCCTTCGCCTTCTAGAACCGCGTAAAATTTGTCTGCCGGAACATCTTTCAGCGTTTCGATTTTGCCTGAATTCCAACGAATTTCGATCAAATCGGCTTTCGCCGCTTTGCCGAGTCCGAAATGAACGCGCAGATCATTTTGCGAAAGATAACTTCCGCCGCTGCGGATCTCTTCGGTTTGCGTGATAATTCCCGTCGTAACTTTGATTCGCGCGCCGATCGCCAGCGGATTTCCCGTTTTCGCGCCCAGTTCGAGCGTCAGCCAATGATTCGTCAATTCGCCTTCGTTTTTTAGAATCATCGGTGAACTGTCCAAATCGCCGACGACGGCGTCAATCTGCCCGTCGTTATCCAAATCGCCGAACGCCGCGCCGCGTGCCACCCGAAGTTCGGTCAAAGCCGCGCCCGCTTGCTGACTTGCATCACAAAAGCTGCCGTCGCCCAAATTGATATAGAGAAGTTTCGGCTGACGATATTTTGCGCCCGACGGCAAATTGTCCATCTGCGGATAAACGTGTCCGTTGACGACCAACAAATCGAGCCAGGTGTCATTGTCAAAATCGGCAAAACCCGTTCCCCAACCGACCCACGGACGCGAAGCTTGCGCGACTTTCGCCGTAAAAGAAACGTCCGTAAAATCGTAATTTCCGTTGTTGCGGTAAAGCGAGTTGTATTCGTCAGCAAAATTTGTTACGAAAATAGAAAAACGTCCGGTGTGCAGATAATCGCCGACCGCAACGCCCATCGAGCCTTGCTCCGAACCGTCGCCGCTGACCGCAGTTCCTGATTCCAGACCGCTTTCCGAAAATTTTCCCTTGCCTTCGTTTTTGTAAAAAAAATTCGGCGTTGAATCGTTCGCCACATAAGCATCGAGCCTTCCCGTGCCGCCAAAATCAGACCAGACGGTTTGCATTCCGTAATAACCGCTCGGGTCGTCGAAACCGGTTGCCTTTGAAACATCGGTAAAGCTGCCGTCGCCGTTGTTGTGGTAAAGAATATCGCCCGCACCTTTCAATCCGCGAGGCCCGCATTGCACGTCAATACCGCGAAATTTGCATGTCGGACTGGCACCGAAACCGGGCAGATCGTTAAGCCGGAAATCAACGTAATTTGAAACGAGCAAATCGAGAAAACCGTCGCCGTCATAATCGCCGAACGCCGCGCCGGTTGACCAGCGCGGGTCGTCAACTTTTGCTTCTTTGGCGACATCGGTAAACGTCCCGTCGCCATTATTTCGATATAAAACATTTGCGCCGAGACAGGTGACATAAATATCGGGCCAGCCGTCGTTGTTGTAATCGCCAACCGCGCCGCCCATTGCAAACCCCGGAAACGCAACTCCGGCTTTGTCGCTGACATCGGTAAAAGTTCCGTCTTTATTGTTGTGATAAAGTGCCGAGCGCGTTTTTTGCTTTTTGAGTTCCATTTCGACCGTCGGCGCGTTGGTCAGATAAATGTCCGGCCAGCCGTCGCGGTCGTAATCAACCAAAATCACGCCGCCGCTCATTGATTCGACGATGTATTTTTTTTCGGGCGCGGAAGTATGAACAAATTTAATGCCGGTTTTCTCGACAATATCCGTAAATTGCGGAATTTTGCGGTTTGTACAGGTTTGCGCCTCGATTTTCAAAATCGAACCGCAAATTAATGAAATAAAAATCAGCCGCGAGAAAATTTTAGCGTGTTTCATCACATCGAATTTCCTCCCGAATTTTTCAGTTTTTGGAACATTTCAAGATGTTTTTTGGCGAGTTCCGTCTCGCCCAATAAATTGTAAAGGCGGCTCAGTTGAAAATGCGTATCGGCATCATTCGGACTTAAACTGACGGCTTTTTCCAAAACGATTCGCGCTTTTGCTTCGTCTCCCGCTTGCAGATAAACGGTTCCCAAATCGCGCAAAGCGAGCGAATAATTCGGCGCGAGGGCGACCGTTTCTTCTAAAAACTTGATCGCTGTCGCCGTGTCGCCCTGCGCTTTGTAGGAAAGTCCGAGCTGATATTTTGCCTCGTAATTTGCCGGATTTATCTCGAGACAATGCTGCAATTGCTGACGCGCCGCTTCGATTTGGTCGCGCTCGGCGGCCAGCGTCAAACCCAACGCCAGACAGCCGCGTGAATCATTTGGACGAAGCTGCATAAAACGCTCCAACGATTTTTGTGCCGCATCGAGTCCGCTATTTTGCAAAGATGCCGCACCGTAAAGATATAAAAAATCGGGTTCGTCAGGCTTCAAACTCAGCAGTTTTTCCGCCGCGTCAACCGCTTTCCGCGCTTGATTGGCCCGAATTGCAGTCACGACAAATTCCCGTAAAATCGTCGTCGAATTTGGCTCAATAACCGCCGCTTTGCTCAATAAATCCAACGCCGCCACCGGATTTCCCTGCGCATTTTCGAGCATCGCTTGGGTGAACAAAATGTCCGCCGATTGCGGTTCTAAACCGGCGGCGCGGGCTAAATCTTGTTTCGCTTTTGCAAAATCTTTCGTGTAAATTTCGGCTTTGCCGAGCAAAATCAAGGCTTGAATATTTTTTGGCGAAGTCGTCATAATTGCCCGAAGCAATTCAATCGCCGGCGGATTCATTCCGGCATTCAGCATAACTTCGGCAAATTTAAGCGCAACATCCGGCTTTGCCGAAACATTTTTTTTCGCTAAAGGAATCAGCGAATCAAATTTTGTTTTGTCGTTAAGTGCCTGATAACAAATTGCTAAAGTCGGTAAGGCTTCGGCGTTTTTGATTGCCAACGGCAATTTATCGGCAATCTCCAGTGATTTTTGAAACTCGCCGACAAACGTTAAAGATTTCGCCAGATTCAAACGAGCGATCGCGTCTGTAATTTCCGCCGGATTGATGTCGTTCAAAACTTGTCGTGCTTCATCAATTTGTCCGATTTCGTAAAGAATTGTTCCGTAATTAATTTTTGCCGTTGTAAATTTTGCATCAAGCTTTACAACTCTCTGATACACCGCCTTCGCTTCTTCCAATCGGCCCTGCCGCAAACGAAGCCGTCCGACGAGTTCAAGAGCGCGGACATTGTTTGGATTGGCGAGCGCATAATCGAGCAAAGGTCGTTCGGTTACGTCGAGTTTGCCTTGTTCGATATTCTTTTCAAAAGTTGCCAAAACATCTTTTTGAACCGTTTTTTTCTGCGCCGAAACGGAAAGACAAACTGCCAAAATCAGCAGGCATAAGATAAAATATTTTAAGTTAAAATTCACGCGAAACATTTTAATTATTTCCCATCGGCGAATTTGTCTGGCGATTTGAGGCTTTCAAATCTTTATATATTTTCAGTTCGCGGTCAGCATCGGCAATCCGCGATACGCGGCGATAGGCAATGCTCAATTGATAGCGAATGTAATCGGTTTTTGGTTCGGCGCGGGCCGCAATTTCGAGATGAAAGATAGCTTTTTCGGTCTCGCCTTTTTCAATCAAAACTTTGCCGAGTTGATAATGAGCGTCGGCGTAATCGGGTTTCGCCGCGATCGCTTCGGTCAGTAAAGTGACGGCTTCGTCCGGCTGAATTTTTTGTTCGAGAAGCGTAAAAGCCAGGTGATATTTCGACAGTTCATCGGACGGATTGATCGCCAATTCCTGCCGAAATTCCTTTTCGGCTTCATTCAATCGATTAAGCCGAATCAAACTTTGTCCGGCGTTGTAATGAACCCGCGCCATTTGCGGAGCGATTCCCGAAACGGCGCGAAATTCTTTGACGGCACGCTCAAAATTTCCCGAAATCGCAAAACCCTGCGCGGCGTAAAAACGGGATTGCGCATCGTTCGGATTTTTTTCCGAAAGCCTTGCAAATAAAATTTCCGCGTCTTTGTTAAGCTGCGATTGAACGAGCGAAAGCCCGTAAAAATACGAAAGTTCGGCGTCGTTTGTGAGCTCAAGTTCAATCGGCTTCAAAGTGGCGACGGCTTGTTTGAAATTTTTTGTAAAATAGAAACTGACCCCGAGCATCCGGCGCACCAAATCGTCTTTCGGATTCGCTTTTAATTGACGGGAAAGCGGAGCAACAGCTTTTTCAAATTCGTTGGCGCGAAAACTAACGATGCCCCAATTACGGTCTAAACCCGCGAAATCCGGTTTCCAGCGAGCGGCGGCGGCAAATTTTTCGATGCTGTCGGGCAAATTTCCCTGCTGGGCGCTGATCACGCCGAGATTGTGATAGGTTTGCGCCAGAATTTCGGCTAATTGTGACTTTACTTTTGTATATTCAATTGCCTGTTGCGGCGTAATTTTCGTGTTTGGCGTTTTTTCGGCGGTTGTCGGCGTTGTTTGAATCGGATTTGTTTTTTCCTTTGTTTCGACCACCTGACCGAGAATTTTGCCGATCTCGTTGCGATCGCGGTCGAACATTTGACCTTGAATCTCACGCGCTTTGGCGAGCTCCTTTTCGCCTTCTTCTTTGCGTCCAGATTTAATCAGCAGGCGTCCGAGCAGAAAATGTGCCCGCCGCACCTGAAAATCTTCCTTTGCGGCATCGCTCGTCAACCCGATCGCGCGGCGCAGATTTTTTTCAGCGTTCAAATTATCGCCCAATTCGGCTTGCGATTGTCCGAGAAACAAATAACTCTGTCCCATTTTCGGGTTCAGCAAAATAGCTTTTTGCAGAGCTTGAACCGCTTTTTGATGGTCGCTCAGCGATGAGGCGACCACGCCGAGAAAGAAATATGAATAAGAATCCTGCGGATTCAAGGCAATTTCCTGCTCAAAGGCTTTTCCCGCTTCGGCTAATCTTTCACTCCCGCCGTTTTGCAGAATTACGAAACCGAGATAAAAATTCGCTTTCGGCTCTTTCGGATTGAGCGCGATCGCCTGTTTATATTCGCGTTCGGCTTCCGCCGGATAATCTGTTTCTTCAAAAGCGCGACCGAACATTAAATGGAGATTCGCACGATTTTTTTGAATCGCGTTTTCGATTTCCTCAAAAAGCAATTTTCCGCGATCAAGTTGTTTGAGATGGAGATAGGTAATTCCCAAAAGATACGCACCGTCAAAATCGGGCGCGAGCTGCAAAACTTGTTCAAGCGGCGACAGAGCGTTTTGATAATCGCCTTTTGAATAATAAATTCCTGCCAGAATTTGATGAGCGCGAACATTTTTCGGGTTTAAGCTGATCGCCGTTTGCGCTTCGATAAGGGCTTTGTCGTTTTCCGACAAACGCATATAAGCAACCGCCAAGCTTGCCCGCGTCAGCGAATCTTCGCTTAATGCGACCGAATCGTTCAGATATTTGGCGGCTTTGCTGAAATCTTCTTCTTCGAGCGCAATTAATCCCAGCCTTTGCAGAGCAATCGCGACCACCGCGTTATTTTCAACCGAAGCACGATAAATATCACCCGTTAATTGATAGGTTTGCGCCGCACCGAGATGTTGATTTAATTCGTCGTTTGTTGGAGCAGGAGTTGGGGTTTTTTGAGTCGTTTGAGCAAACACGCAAAGCGATGAAAAAAGTAAAATTAATGCCGATACTTTTAAAATCATGATTATAAAATTTTCACTACGCTTTGACCGGATTGCTTACCTATAATCATAAAACAGAGAAAGCAAGAAGGTAAAGCCAAAATGCGGCTTCACCTTCTTACTCGTAATTGAATTGAAGTTTAGAATGTAAACTTCAACGCATATTGAATTTCACGACCGCCTCGTGAAAGTCCCGTTGTTCCAAAATTTCCGTTTTGGGTACCGGGAGTTCCGGGAAGTGTTCGAGCTGCATTTTGCTGAATCAACCCGGTGATGACATTATTGGTCGGACTGCATACATTAACGCCGCCGCAACTGACAATTCCATCATAATAAATCGTTTGAATATTGTCTCCTCTAAATTGCGGAGTGTTAAAGGCGTTAAAGAACTCCAACCGGAATTGAAGATTAGCTCTTTCACCAAAGAAACTTTCCTTTAACCAGGAAGGAGAAAAGTTCTTATAAACTGAAAAATCTACATTTTTGTTCGGAGATCCTAAACACGAGCCTCGTGACGCATTACCGTTTTGTCCGATTCTCAAACCGACTAATGTAAATGCGGCAGGATTGATGAATGTTGTTCCATCACTGTTAGTAGTCGTGCAGGGAACGCCGGGAACACGATTCGGTCTTTGGTTTGCTTGGGACGTACCGACACCGGAAACGCCGCCGCCAAAATTCTGAGTCTTATATTGTCCCGGAGTGTTAGCATCGGGAACTAAATAAGAGAGACTCGACGAATTTAGATTTGGCGTTAGCGATGTGCCTTTTGCAAACTGAATAATCGAAGCAACTTCCCATCCGCCCAAAACAGTTTGGACAAACCCATTTGAACTCTTGAATTTAGGAAGATTGTAAATAAAGTTTGCCACGAAAATTTGCGGTCGGTTAATATCAGATGGTCCATAATCCAAACCCGGATTATAGGTATCCAACAAAGCAAATCCGCTCGGACCGTTTGATGAATCACCTAAACCGAAATTGGCAAGTGATTTAGACCAGGTGTAAGCCGCCTGAAAATTAAAACTCTTGGCAAATCTGGTTTTAAACAATATTTGCAAAGAATCATAGTTTGCAGTGCCCTGACGGGCAAACTGATAAATAGATCCGTCATTTTTGAATGGACGCAGCGGATTAACCGATGCTCCGTCCGGTGCAAAGGAAGAGGCTAATCTATTCGCGGCGACGGGTTGGTTAATGTCAAAATGGGTCAATTGGTTTCGAGCCCGATTGCCCACATAACCGACTTCTAAAACCGTTTCTTTCCACAATTGTTGGTCAATCGCCACATTAAATTGGATTGAATACGGAGTTGCCGCTTCAGGACTGAAAGACCTGCTCGGGGAACCGTTAGTTGCCGGATCAAGGGCAGTGACAGTACCTTCAAGGTTCCGCTGACCGCCGATAGATTTGACAAATGGCGGATTTGAAGTCAATCCTCCAACTACCGGACCAACTCTCTCACGTAAGAAAAACTGTCCGAAGCCGGATCTCAAAGCCGTTTTTCCATTACCGAAGATATCCCACGCCAAACCTAAACGCGGCGCGAAATTTTTGTAGTTGTTTTTGCGCAGCGAACGGTTTGAAAATTGCGCCGGGGTGCTTGCGCCGGGAATTCCCTGGCACGGATTTGTTCCCTTCGGAACAACCAATCCGTTACAAGCGTCAGTTGCCGGTCTTGACGGATTGTATAAAGCCGGGTCAAATGACGAGATTTGATTGAATTGGTCATACGGCTCAAAAAGTAATGAGTAGCGAAAACCAAGTTCCAATGTTAAATTTGATTTGGCTTTCCAGGTATCGCCTAAATAGAATTCAAGATTATTATATTTTGTATGGGCGACGGCTTGTTTATCCTGTTCACCAAAACCAAACATACTTCCGGTTGTCAAAATATCTGCCAAATAATTTCCCGAGTTATTACCGCAGCAAGCTCCCCAAAACGCCGGAGATTCCCCCTGTGGTGAGGAGTCTTCGTTTTTCTGCGCTTTATCAAACAGAAAACCTGTTTTTAAGGAGTGATTGCCCCAAACTTTCGAGAAATCATCTCTGATCGAATAAATATCAAGTGAATTCTTAAAAGGTGCTTCAGTCCATAAGTTCGGACCGCCATTACTGGTAAAAGGCGCAATCCCTCCCCAGAACGTCGGATGCGGACGATTAACGCCGTTCACCTTTCCGCTTTCCGGGAAAATTCCGGGAATTTTTGTGTTGATTTCTAATTGAACATCGGCGCCGATTCCGGGAGTTACATTAATCCGGTTCGCCGAATAGGAAAATTGAACTTCGTTGATTGCCGTGTTCGAAAGAGTCGAAGTCAGCTTAATTGCAACCTGTCTCGATGGCTGCGACCAACTGCTTTCAACTCCCGGAAAAGCATCATCACCCCACAAATTTGAAAAAAGAATCGGTGAACCATTTGCCCAGTTATCCTGGGTAAAACGTCCAAAAAGTTGATTCGATTTTGTTATATTGTAATCAATGCGAACATTTTCTTCACGGAAATCAATCGGCGAAGCCAATGAAGTCGCCCAATTTGTACAACTGCCAGCCGTCGGAGCAAGATTAGGCAACGGATATAATTTTACAAGTGTCTGACCTGCTGCGCTAAGGCTACCCGCCGGAATTATATTTGTTCCCGATCCCGGACGACTGCCGCCGATATTACCGCCGTTACAGTTCCCGTTGATGCGTGCCAGATCGCTGAAATTACCGGCGCGTTCGGCAACGGTCGGGACATTACCGGATCTTGATGCTCCCCGAAGTTCTTTATTCCATTCCTGTGAATAAAAGAAGAAAAGTCGGTTTTTAATAATCGGTCCGCCGAGTGAAAAACCAAAGTCATTACGACGCAATTTGTCTTTTTTCAAACCGTTTTTGTTGGAAAAAAATTCCGTCGCGTTTAATTTATCATTACGCCCGAAATAGAAAAGACTGCCGTGAAACTTATTTTCACCGCCTCTGGTCGCAATCGAAATAATCGCGCCGGCGGCTTGTCCGTATTCCGGACCGTAACTGTTCCTGAGCGACTTAAATTCCGCAATCGCCTCAATCGAAGGATAAAGCAGAATCGTTCGGTTTGAACCGGTATCGTTGTTATTGGCTCCGTCAGTTAAGAAAAGATTACTTTGCGCGGAATTACCGTTAACCGAAAAGTCAACGCCTGAAAATAAACCTTTGTTCTTGCTGTCAAAATTGTTTTGAGCGGAAACGCCGGGCTGCAATTGCGTTAATTGAACGAAACTTCTTCCGTTCAAAGGCAATTCACGAACCTGTTCGCCGGTGACGACCTCACCGATTGTTCCGGTTTGCGTTTCAACCTGAATGGCATCGGCCGTAATTTCGACCCGTTCTCCAACCTGACCGACCTGCATTGCAAAATCTTGTCTGGTACTGGTCGAAGTATTGACCGTAACATTATCGGCGATAGTTTCCTTAAAACCGTTTTTTGTTACGGAAACCCGATAAACTCCGATTGGTAAATCAGGTATCGTATAATTACCGTCGCCACTGGTTGTTACAGTTCTTTGTAAGCCAGTGCCGACTTGCGTAGCCGTGACTGTCGCATCAGGTACGACGGCTCCGCCCTGGTCAGCGATATTGCCGGAAATCTGCCCTGAAGTTTTTTGGGCAGCTACCGGTAATATCAGAAATAGCATTAAGAATGCCGGTATTATCAGCATTGTTCCAATCTTTAAGTTAATATCCATCCCAAAATTTTGGAGATAAGATACCAATCTTAAAAAAGGATAATTTTTATTCATAGAAACATCCTCCGAATATTTAAGAAAATTCCCTGGAACCTTACGGGTTCGTTATAAATTCTTTTTGGTGTTATGGCGCACTGTCGGAAATAGTTTTCCGTTCAAAGAAAAAATTACACTATTCCAAACATATCCATATGTCTGGAAGAAATTTACCTCTTAATCAATTGCTTAGAACTAAAATCTTATCACCGAAATTATTGTTTTATGATACTTTGTTGTATGACCTAGCAAAAGTTAATATGAATTTAAGAAATTGTCAAGATAATTTTGACAATTTCTATTAAAAGTTGAATAAAGTTGGTAAAAATATTATTTGACGCTTAGTTTTAATAGTTTTCAAACAAGTCAAATACGTGAAAAGTTGCTTTGGTATGAATCAAATACTGTGTATTTTTATTTTACAAGGATTGGTCAGACCAATTAAAGATATAAATCAGGGCGTTCATCAAAATTGAAGATGCGTTAATTTTCCACCTTTACTTCCGCCACCCCAAACGCATTTTCGGGCATTTTATTATCGTAAGTTATTTCGTATTTTTCGCGTTGTTGTTCGCAAACAACAAAATCGTCAATAAGATTGGAAGATTGGCAAAAATTTCTTTATAAATTTCAAATTTGCGGCTCGATCAAATACAAATCGCGTCCGGCGCGTTCGACGATTAAAGTTTCCGGATCGTTTTCATAATCTTCGTGCCGAAAGTTTTTATAATCTAAAAAACCGAGATTGACGCGCCGGCAAATTTCTACATCAATTTGCGAAGCCAGCGTGATTTTATAACGCGCCACCTTTTCATCACCCGCCTGTCCTGCAAACGCCACGTGCGCGAGATGGGCGGCAACGCAGAGATTGGATCTCAGTTCGCCCGATGCCGCAACTAACTCTTTTACTCTTTCAATCGGCGCGTAACCGAATTTCTCAATCGCCGCGCCGTGCGTGTCGGAAATACAACGAAGGTGCGGCGCGTAAATTATAAGTTCGCCGCCCGTTTCAATAATTCCGCCGAGTTTGTAACTGGCTTTTCCGCCTGTCCAAAGTTCATCATAATGTTCATCGAGCAAAGCGACGACGCGCCGATATTTTCTGCCCGTGTATTTGATATGAACTTGGCGGCTGATTTGCGCCGCTTTTCGCAATGCAGGACGAAAATCTCCTGCAAAAAGCGCGTGAGTTTGCAGGAGATTTTCGGCGGTTCGGGTGACAACAGTTGTCAAACAGATGATTTTCGCCGAGACGAAATCGGCAGCGGCTTCGATTAAATTGCGAGTCGGCGTTTCAACGCGCCCGATGATGTTCTCGATGCCTGCGACTGCGCCGAGCCAATGCGTCGCGTTGGTCAGTGCCGCGCCCGAAACACCCGGAAAAAAATATTTCGCCCCGCCCGCAAATCCGGCAACTTCGTGCGGAACGACGCCGCCGAAAATCAAAACGTAATCGTAAACACCGGGCGCCAAAAGTTTATTGATCGTCAGCGGAATCGCTTTTTCAAACAAGCCGCCGGTTAATTCGCTGACTTTTTCCGCGCTTAGTTCGCCGATGGTCGTTAATTCATTCGGATTGCTCCATTGATGGTCAAAAACTTTGCCTAAATCGGGAATGCTCAGGCCGTTCCCAATGCCGATTTTGGCGCGTTTTTCCGCCGGATTCATCGGCGCATGAGTTCCTTGCGCGACGAGCGCATCAAATCTTTCGACCTTTCTTTCGGCTAAGATTTCGGCGGCAAACGGGAACAGTAAATTGGTGTTATCGTCGCGGGTTTTGTCGGGAATAATCGCCAACACTTTGGAACCGGGCGCGATTCCGGCAAGCGATTCTTCGACAATTGCGCGAAGCTCCGCAGCCGGTAAATCAGCTGCGGGCGCGCCGTGTCCGATGATGAAAGATTTGCTTTTTTCGGTTGCCGTTTCCATAAAAATTTCTGAATGAAATAAAATCAACAAAAAGAAATATTTCCCGCCAGGGCGCAAAGATGCAAAGTAAAATTAAAGTCTTCAGAACACCTAAATTGCACCACAATCAAGTCCAGTAATTTCTGTCGAGCGAACGATAATTTATCGCTTCCGAAATGTGCTGCGGCTGAATATTTTCGCTTGCGCCCAAATCGGCAATCGTCCGCGAAACTTTCAGAATTCTATCATGCGCCCGCGCCGAAAGACCTTGTTTGAGCATCGCGCGTTCAAGCAAGTTTTCGCTTTCCGCGCAAAGAGCGCAGAATTTGCGGATCTGCGCGGGCGACATCGCCGAATTTGAATAAACGTTTTCTCCGCCAAGTCTTTCGATTTGAATTTCACGCGCTTTGATAACCCGGGCGCGAATCTTTTCCGAGCTGTCGCCGACGGGAACGCCTTTGCCGCGCAATTCTTTAAAATTCACGGCGGGAACGTCTATGTGAATATCAATTCGGTCCATCAGGGGTCCCGAAATTTTGCCGACGTAACGCTGAATAATCGGCGGCGAGCATCGGCATTCGCGCTGACTTCCGTAATATCCGCACGGACACGGATTCATCGAAGCGACGAGCATAAAGTTGCTCGGAAAAGTCAAAGAAGTTGCCGCGCGCGAAATCGTTACCTCTTTATCTTCCATCGGTTGGCGCAGAACTTCCAGTGTGCTGCGATCGAATTCAGGCAATTCGTCGAGAAACAAAACGCCCAGGTGCGCCAAGGATACTTCGCCCGGTTTCGGAATCGAGCCGCCGCCGATCAGCCCGGCCTGCGAAACCGTGTGGTGCGGATTTTTAAAAGGTCTTTCGGTGATCAAACCCGATTTTCCCGTCAGTCCGGCAACCGAATGAATTTTTGTAATTTCCAGAGCCTCTTCAAATTCGAGCGGCGGCAAAATTGTCGGCAACCGCTTGGCAAG
>JBDTZT010000035.1:0-12131 GCA_040005005.1 Actinomycetota bacterium | reverse complement strand
CGGCGGCGGCGGCGCAGCCACTTTCTTTTTAAAAGGACATTCAGCCACCGATGAGGGCTGTTGGGTAGGGAAAGAACTTTGTGTTTGCTTGATCTTAGCGGCTAAACCATTCGACATCGTATTTTTACTCCACGAGTTTTACTATCACCGTCGCCTCCAAATCAAGGTTTTTCGGTTCATTTGGATTTGCTTTATTCTCGCCTTGCGTTTCATTGCCATCGTCCGTCTCCATTTCCGGTTTCCACGCATTCGGATCGTAATCTGCTCTGATGGATTCCCAGTTCTTTTCGGTCAAGACGTTAAGAACTTCATCAAGCCGGTTGTTGGGTTCGACTTCTTCGTCATTGAGAAGCACCTGACATAAACGGTGGGTGTCGAAATTCGGAGAAACCTCAAACATCACCGCCGTATAAGCGGCAATTGAAGATTCAAATGTTATCCCGTAACCGCGGGCGCGGGCAATGCCGGTGCGGACCAAATCGTAAAGAGTTTCGGCGGGCAGTTGATCAACCGTAAATTTTTCATCGCCGGGAAGAATCACCTGTGCTTTTGGATACTCGTCAAGCAAATGATCAACGATTCGACGCACAAAATTTTCTTGTGTGACGGCCTCAATAACGGACATTTGTTCAGCACGAATTGATAATCTCATTGGTTTAAATTAGCTCTTAATTATCAAACTCAAGTTTTAGTTTTGCTTCGTTCAATTTGTTGTTGGCAAAATGAAACCGCGATAACTGGGCGGCCTCCGGCAACTCGGCAAAGTAATACCTGACGTCTCCGAATATAATTTCAAGTTCGTCCCGGTTGCAGGTCATCAGAAACGGCAGCAAAACGCGCGGGTCATAATAACGAAAAAGCAGCGGATTGCCGTTTTCATCGTCCACCGTCAAAAGTGTCCGAAAATGTCTTCGCATTCCGGTTATTGACAACGGACTTTGGGCGAAAATGCCCCAGTGTTTCGCCCAACATTCTGACAATAGCCAATCAGTAAAAGGAGTTCCGGGAAATAAATGAACCAGATACGGCGCAACATAAACGAGGTCAGGAGAAAGTTCACCGCGATAGAGGCAGACATTCGGCGCATTCAGCTCATAGAGTTTGACCGGCAGATCCGGCACCGATGCGCCATCTAAGATAGCGTAAGTATGCGTGTCGTGTCTGAATAGATATTTTCTCAGCTGCTGTTTTGTCAGTTCTTTATCCATCAATATTTATAAATCCAAATTTATTAATCCGCTCAAGCGAGGTTTTATTGCCGGGAGCAAATTTCACAAAATGTTGCCCCGTTGTTCGCGGCATTTGTCAGCACCAGTGCCGCCGGACTCTGAAATTGCGGTTTCGGCGGCGGTGCTTTTGGCGATAGAGTGACTCTCGCTCCCGGCTCGGCTTTATCAGCTTCTTTCGGGTCTTTCGGGGCTTCGGGACTACTCCCCGATCCCGAACCGGCTGCGCCGCCGCTGTTCAGCATGACCATCGTGCCTTTGATAAAAATTCCGCCCGAATTGATGTTGATGAAATTTCCGCCGACTTTCAGGGTCAAAGATGTGCCGGTTTCAAGCGTCATACTTGTCCCCGATTTAAGATGAATTTCCGTTCCCGCATCAACCGCAAATTTTGTTCCGGCTTTTTCTTCAAAATCTACGCCGGCATGAGTTGAAATTGAGCCGTCAACCTTTTCATTATGGTCGCCCATAACTTTTAAGTGTTTGTCTTTTTTGACTTTTTCAAACTGCTCATTCTCAATTATCAAATGACGGTCGTGCAAAATCGTTTCCATCACATCATTTTTGACGCGAATATCCTGATTCTTCTCGGCGTGAATGAATATCTGCTCACTGCCTTTTTTATCTTCAAAGCGAAACTCGTTGAAACCGCCGCCGCCTTTTGACGAGTTTGATTTAATGGTTGATTTTGTTTTCTCGTCCGGCAAAGTGTAAGGCGGCATCGTTTGCGGATTATAGACGCAGCCCGTGATGATCGGCTGGTCGGGGTCGCCTTCGAGGAAATGCACGAGAACTTCCATTCCGATGCGCGGAATAAACATCGTTCCCCATTTATTTCCCGCCCAGGTTTGCGCCACCCGCACCCAACAAGAACTTCCCGCATCAACCTGTCCATCCCGGTCCCAATGAAGTTGAACCTTGACGCGTCCGTATTCATCGGTAAAAATTTCTTCGCCGCTCGGTCCAACGACAAACGCCGTTTGACTTCCCTGAACTATTGGCTTGGGCGTTTTTCGCGGCGGACGGAACGGCGGCGCACCGGAGCCGTGGGCGAGGCAGGTAAAACTGTTTGAATAAGGATCCTCAGAATTGTCATCAGAAACGTAGCTTGGATTTTGTTCGGCTTCGTGCGTGATGGAGGTAATCACATATTGCCCGTCGTTTGCGGTGATTGGATGATTGAATAGTTCAAAGCGATAGCCCGAAGTCATCGCTGAACAATCGCCCGCCCCACTGATCACTTTATATTGCGCGTCCAAAGATTCAATCATTATTTTGACGGCATTTTGTTTGTCCGTATCAACCAGCGCCAATTCGCTCGGTTGACGTCCGCCTGTACTATCAATGCCATCATATTTTCTGGCATAACCGCCCGGAAAATCATAAAGTTCCAGTTTTTGATTATCACCGACCGAAAAGACGCTCGTTTTTTGATTGTCAAGTTTTTTCGTGGGAAGTTGAAAATTATAGTCCCAAAAAGTTACTTTGCCGGTTTGGAGTTGATAATCGGTTTGCCAACGATTAATTGAAGTAACAAAATCTTCGGATTGGCGGGTGACATCCAGAAAATAAGGGATTTTGGCTTTTGACGGGCAATCAAGATGGGACTGCGGCGTATTGGCAACGACCATTTTGTGTTTCCCGTCATGATGCTCAAAGTAATAATAAATTCCTTCTTCTTCCATCAGGCGCGAAGCAAAATCAAAATCCGATTCCCGGTATTGAACACAATAATGTCGCTTATTATCAGCTCCCTGAATTTGCCAAGTGACTTCAAAACCGGCAAAAACCTGTTTTAGAATGTCCGGCACCGAAATATTCTGGAAAATACGGCTTTGGGATTTTTGCGTCAGAATCCAAACGTGCGGAACAATCTTCGCATAATAATAAGAAAAACGAACATCGCGGCTTCCTTGCGAAAAACGATTAACAATTCCCGTTAACTCACGAATCGTCCCATCTCTTTGGTCAATCTTAATCGTCACCGCCTTTCCGATAATCTGCTGCGGGTCAACCACTGTCGCTTCAAATCCGGGTTTTTCTTCTTCATGAAGCAGTTCAACGTCAATCGAAAACAGTTGGGAAAGACCTTCCGAAGCTGAAATCCGGTTAATCAAAAGGAAATCCTTTCCCAAAGGAGTGTAAATCGCCAACAATCTATTGTCTTGTGTCGTCGCCATAACTTTCTTTCCTGATTGAGTAGATGTTTCAGGTAAATAACTCCTACTTCAAAATATCGGTAAATCGGCTTTTTTCTGCGATGAAAATCTTTAGATACAATTATTGAAACGAACAAATACTTTTGATAACTTAATATGTCTAAAGCACTTTGAAGAAATAACTTATTTTAATTTTGACAGTTATCTTACCGTCAACTATTGATAAAAGTCAATCATTTTGGACACCGCTAATAAGAAAAAAGAGCGCGCCCGGTTTTACTAAACCCGGGCGCGCTCTTTTTCCCTTGCCTAATTATTCGGCGGCGGCGGTATTGGCTGATTTCGTCTTGGCTGATTTCGTCTTTGCTGTTGTTCCAGCTGTTGCTGTTGACGCTGAATTTCCAAAGCCTGCCGCAATTGCCGACGCTCTTGCGGACTCATTTTCTTCCAGACAAACGGCGGAATTTGTTGTCCGTTCTTCGTTTTTGTCGGCGGCGGATCGTTATCCGGCGGTTCATCGGCGTCAACCGTGTCTTTATTGTCATCGGGCTTAACGATATTTATATCGGTCTTTGGCTTCGATTGATTTTTTGTTGGGTCGGTTTGTTTCGTTTCAATTTGTTTCGTTTCGGGCTTCGCAATGACCTCCTTCTGTTTTGTTTCGGTTGAAACATTGGCGTTTGCCGAACCCGCCACCGCGTTTGAGTTTTCCGCATTCGCATTGGCCTCGGCGAGATTAACATTTTCGGGCGGAATTTGAACAATTATCAATTGCTTCCCGGTGTTTGTGTTTACCGCATCATTGCTTATGCCGAAAACTTCCGGTTTGTAAACATACAGCGCCGAAGCCGCGCTTGCCGCCAGAATCAAACTTCCCAAAGCCGCGCCGATGGCCAATCCACGACGCGATTTTTTGCCGTTCGCCGTTGCCGTCAATGGATGAATCTTCGTTGCCGATTCTTCAAAATCTCCGGTCATTGTCTGCGGTTTAAGCTCCGTAATTTTCGAGAATTCATTTGAAAAAGTCTCTGTTTTAATTTCCGATTGTTGCGGCTTCGACGATTGCGAAGTTTCGGAATGAAGCTGTGTTTTCCGGGTAAAAATATTCGTATCAGGCAAATTGTCGGCGACAGTTTGCGTGTTTTCGAGAGGCACTTCGTCTTTGACTTCCGCCAACATCACCCGCATTTCTTTCGCCGAAGAAGGACGCTGATTCGCGTTTAACGCCATCGCTTCGTGCAAAACTCTCGAAACTCCGACGGGAATGTCCGCCCGAATTTTGTTCGCTTCAAACAACGGGTCTTCTTTCTCGCTCAGAACATTCATCGCCCGCGTTAGCGCGTCCACCGGCGGAACGCCCGTCAAAAGATGATAAAGCGTGGCGGAGAGCGCATATAAATCACTGCGCGGATCGGTTCCCGAACCCTGAATTTGCTCGATTGACGCATAATTGCGCGAATAACCGAAGACGCTTTTCGCCGCCGTCGCCGATTCGGCATTTGTAATATTTCCCTTCGCCAAACCGAAATCAAGCAAAATTATCTGTCCGCGAGATGTTAGTTTCAAGTTTTGCGGTTTGATGTCGCGGTGAATGACGGGCATTTCCTGCGTGTGCAGAAATTCGAGCGCGTCGAGCAATTGATCCGCCCAATTCAAAACTTCTTTAACTGAAAAAACCTTCCCTTCCTGCTCGATTTGCTCGGAAAGATCGTCGCCGTCAATGTATTCCATCACGAGAAACTGTCCATTTCCTTCGATGAAATGATCGCTTACACGCGGCAGTGCGTGATGCTTCAAACTGTTCAAAAGACGCGCTTCGCGCTCAAACGCCTTGCGGAATTTATCATCCGTAAAAAACGTCTCTTTGATTGCCACGACGCTTCCGAAACGCTCGTCCGTCGCAATATAAACCGCGCCCATTCCGCCCGCGCCGATTTGCTTTTCGACGCGATACCGATTTTGTAAAACTTTTCCCGCTTCAATCATTTTTGCAGACTTTTTGGATGAATTTTCGATATTTTACTATATCGGCGTATTTTATTAAAAAAATTAGGGCGCAAATCCCGTCAAAAGTTGTCTTAATTTCTCTTTCTTTGTCTTTGCAGACGTTCTTTTATGTTGCTACGTTCTTCAAAGTTCGAATGTTTTATTTTTTTCACAATAAATTCCCGTCTATTTTTCGGCACCTCCTGAAGCCTCTCGGAATTATTTTGCGTCACCGGATCACGCTGATTTTGACGCGCCGCCGGTTGGGTTTGAGAATTTTTAGAGGACGGCTGATTTGTCAAAGTTTCACGTCTCGAATCACTCTGCACAATCAATGTTTCGCTGTTCTGCACGGGTTGTTGAGTAAAAGTTTTATTTGTTGTTTTTGAAGATGAATCAATTGTCTCTGGAAATTCTTTTAAATTTCGGTCCGGCATAGGATTCTTGTCATTTTGCCCGTTTATCCTCACCACTTTTGTTTCGTTCGGGGTTATAACTTCCTTTTTGACGAAATTCCCGGAAGAATTTTTATCAGAAGAATTTTTATCATCGGACAAATTCGGCTTGACCGTCTTTTCCGATTCAAATCCGTTTTCCGCACTTTTGCTTTCTCCAAAAGAAACCGCGCCGTTTTCATCTTTCCGAAAATTTTCCGCGCTTATCTGATTATCCGTTACCGACTGAAACATTGTTCCCGAAAAATAAATAAACCCCGCGACTAAACCGATAAACAAAAAAAATCCGCCAACAATCACCAAACTTCCGGTTAAAAAAATTCTTTTGCCTGAACGATTTTCCTTTTCAAGGATTGTTTTATTTTCGACAGATTCGCAGTATTCATAAAATTGCGCGTCTTGGTCGTAAAGTTTTGTTTCAATCTCCGGTTGATTAATTTTCGGCGCTGACAAAATTTCTGTTTTGACATTCATAATTTCCCTCCTTTTTCTGATTGGTATTTCCCCAAAACACAATGAGGCAGACTTAGTAAAAGTCTGCCTCGCACATTTTTACAACTAAATTCGTTTAATTATTAATAAACGTTCGAACCGACTTTCGGCAGATTGTAAACGTCCGCCAGAGTGTTTAATTCATAACGCACATTTGCCCAATTCTTTTCCGTCGCCGGGCCGAACCGGTAATTTCTCACATTTTTGTCAATATTGGTCGCAATGTTCAAACATCGGCGAACTTCGTCTTTGTTTTCAATCCACGCATCGCGGCGCCCGAATTCACGTGATAATTCGTCGGTTGCTTTTTCCAAATCTTTCGCCCGTTTATTCAGCCAATCTTCGCGGCTGGTGCCGTTAAGGCGGCTTCGGTCAAGCGATTTATCGTAATTGCCGACAAAATTATCAACCCGATCTTCGACGCGATTAATAATTGCTTTGACCTCGGCCTTCGTCAGCAATTTTCCGCGAGATTCGCGCCGGCGCTGGGCGTTGCTGACATCCGCAAACGTCAAAACCATTACCACCGCCGCTAATCCGACAACCATATTTACAAAATATTTTTTCATCCTTTCTCTCTCCCTTTATTATTAATAAATTAAAATTATTCCTTCCTAAGCCAAAACGATTTTCATATCGCCCGGTTATTCTGACGCAGGAGATTTTCAAAAAGTCGAAGAAATTCACAAAAAAATTTTAAATATTTTTTCTCTTAAATTATTATGCAAAAACAATTTGCGTGTTCCGTCAGCTAAGATTTTTAATCTTTCAAATCCCAAATCCACAATCTCAAATCCGCAATCAATCGTGCCACTTTTCCGTCATATCGCACCAGATTGCCAGTCCGCGCCAACTGCCGAATTTCTCGTAAAACGATTCTATTTCCTGATCATTGCAAACTTGCTCCGAGTTGTGTTTTTTGTAAAATTGCGCCCGCAGCCATGAGTCGAGGGCGAGTCCGTCGTAGCGTCCGACGAGTTTCAAAAGATTTTCCGCCGCGTAATCGCCAACGCCTTTGACGCTCTTCATTTCCTTTTTGAGTTCCTTCGTCGAAAATGCGGAATTCAGCCAAGTTTCGGGATTTAATTTTCCGTTCACCACTCGTTCGGCGAGTTCGGCAAAATACGGCGCACGGTAACCAGCGCGAATCTCGTCACGGTAAAAGCGCTCCGAAACATTCGCCATCGCTTCGGCGGTCGGAAAAGCTCGTTTGCCGTCGGAAGTTTCCGCACCGAGCTTTTTAACCAAATTCGTCGTCATATTTTTTGTCAAAGCCCACGAACAATTCGTCGTGCAAATGGTTTTGACCAAATCTTCAAAAACGTGAGGTGACCGAAGAAGTCTGCCCGCGTTCATTTTTGCCACCCAAGCGAGCCGCTTTTCTTTGCTTGTCAAACGATAAAACTCGCTCAAATTTTCGTCCAATCTCAAAATATGACGCACTTCGCGTAAAATTTTCGCTTCCGTTTTTTCGCTAACTTGATCGGAAATTTCGATCTCGATTTTGCCGTCCGTTTCTCCGACAATTGCCGAAATCGGTTTTTCATCCGTAAAAACACAGCTCAAACGCCAATTTTCCTGATCGAGCGCAAACGGCAAAAGGTCGCACCAACCGTGACTATAGACCGCAGTTTTGAAATTAAAATCGTCGCTTGTTTCAAGGATAAGTCTTGTGGTCATAGAAAAATTCTAAACATAAAAAAAACTTCTTTACAAATCTTGACATTTCTTCGACTAAAACTTATTTCGCTTCGTCTAAGAATTCAGGATAAATTAACATTTTTGTGGTTGATTGGAAATACAAAAAATTTAATTTAAAATAACACTTGTATTTTAGTGGTAAAATCTTTTAAGATTAAATTGTAAAACATCATTTAACGGCGTTAATTTTCGTGTGTCGTTATAATTTAACCCAATACAAACACATTTCAATTTCAGGTTTAGATTCAGGAGGAAAGGGTATGATAAGCAGAAGATCTTGCTTACTTTTAAAGATATTAAGCGCAAGTTTCGCGATATTTCTGTTGGTTTTCCCTGTTTTAGCGCAAGAAACGGATCCGGATCCGGATTCGCCGACACCGGTCGTGTTGAGCGAACCGGATTCGACCCGCGCCTTAACAGTGAGCCCGGCAAAAATAGGACGCAGTAATCAATCAAAATTTCAAAGCAGGGCATATGCGCCTGAGCAAGATGTCGTTATTTACGTAACGAATGTTGACCTGATGAAAGGTGAAGGCGCGAATGCGTTCCGCGTTTATGCCGAAGATATTAAGGGTCAAAAATACCGTTTTCCGGTCTTGGATCTACAACCGGTCAGAGGATTCGATGGAATCTATGCCCTGACTGTTAAATTAAAAGATGAAGTCGGGTTTTGGGCACCGCCGACCGCTGACGGCGACGTTTTAATAAATGTTACGTGGCGCGGTTTGACAAGCAATCGGGTGCGTCTCGGTCTCGGCACAATCGGCGGCGAAATCAAGGACGATGAAGGCGCGGTTCCGACACCGCTTTACGCCGTTTCGCCCAGTAAATCAGGCGACAACCAGCCAATTGATCTGGTCGGCTACAAATATTCGGGCGACAGAATCAGATTTTTGGAGCAGGCGACCTTCGGTCCGACGGTTGATTTGGATAACAGAGTTCGCCGCATTGGTTTGCGGACTTGGCTCGCAGAACAATTTGCGGCACCGTATCCGTCCGCCACGAATCCGTATCCGAATGTTCCTTTGAAGCCCACAAATGTACCGGGAGATTGTAACGGCTCGGTAAATCCTAACAGCATTCCGCCTGATCCGCCGGATGTTCCCGTAACTTGTTTCCGTGATACCTACTCAATGTATCTGCCGCAAACTTGGTTTTACAAAGAAGCTCTTTACGGCGACTCACAATTGCACCACCGTGTTGCGTGGGCGCTCAGCCAGATTTGGGTTATTTCGGGCGTTGATACGCAGCAATCGAGCTGGATGATTACTTATCATCAACAAATCAGCAAAAATGCTTTCGGAAATTGGCGATCATTGATGCAGGATATGACGCTCAATCCGGGAATGGGCAATTATCTGAATATGCTCGGTTCGACAAAAACCAACCCGAACGAAAATTATCCGCGTGAGGTTTTGCAGCTTTTCAATGTCGGTTTGTTTATGCTCAATCAGGACGGCACGCGTCAACTTGACGCGCAAAACAATCCGATCCCGACTTACGACCAAACGACAATCACCAATTTCACGAAAGTCTTTACGGGTTGGCGTGATTGTAATGTGCAGGCAACCTGTCCGAATTTAATTCCCGGCTCACCGGATTATAAAGATCCAATGCTGCTCGTCGGAAGCAATCACGATTTGACGGCGAAAACTTTGCTCAGTTACCCAGGTTCGACGACAACCAATATCGCGGCTTGCACGGGCTGCACGGGAACGGCGATTACGACCTACGCGAATAATTCGCTTAATCAGGCTTTGGATAATATCTACAATCATCCGAACCTCGCGCCGTTTGTCAGCAAATATCTGATTCAGCAGCTTGTCACCAGCGATCCGACGCCGGCTTATGTCGGGCGTATCTCGGCGGTTTTTAACGCCAATCGGACCAGTCCGACCCAGCTCAAAGAAGTTGTCAAGGCAATTTTGCTTGACCCGGAAGCACGCGGCAACGTCAAAACCGCCCCGACTTACGGAAAACTTCGTGAGCCGGTTCAATTAATGACTAATCTTTTCCGACAAGTTGGCGTGACCTCAGCCGACGGTTTATCGCAAAGCGACGGTGACGTTAATCGTTTTCCGAGTGGTTTGGCGCAAAACGTCTTTAATTCGCCGACGGTTTTCAATTTTTATCCGCCGACTTATATCGTGCCGGGAACTACGCTTTTAGGTCCCGAGTTCGCTATTTTCAATACGGGAACGGCAATCGGTCGCGCAAATTTCGGGAATTCGACGGTTTTCGGACAAATTAACGTATCTCTGCCCAATACGCCGAACGGCACAAAAGTCAATTTCACGGAGTTGCAGGCGTTAGCGGCGGCTGATACGACCAGCAATCAATTGCTTGACGTTCTGAACACGAGAATGATGCATGGCACGATGTCGGCACAGATGAGAAGCCAGATTATGACGGCGGTTAATGCCGTTGCGTCATCCGATCCGGCGACGCGTGCCAAAACAGCGGTTTATCTGATTGTGACTTCGTCGCAATATCAGGTGCAAAGATAAGAGAGGTGATAACAATGAAACAAAACAGACGAGAATTTTTAATCAAATCGGGTTGCGCCTTGAGTATGACGGCACTGGCGACGCAAATGCGGCATTTCGGATTGATGAGTGCGATGGCGCAAAAGACGGATGAAAGCACGGCAGAATTTGTGCCGAGCGATTACCGCGCATTGGTTTGCGTTTTTATGTCGGGCGGAAACGACGGCAATAACACCGTTATCCCGAATCATAACGATGCGACGATCAGCAACTACACGGCATATTTTAATGCCCGCAATACGCAGGGTTTGGCATTGGCACAAGCCTCGCTGCTGCCGATTACCGTTCCGCGAATGGGTAATCTGACCTACGGTTTGCATCCGGGAATGGGACCGCAGGCAGCCGGCACTAATATTGTCAATAACGGAATTCACGACCTTTGGGGTTTAGGCAAAATGGCGGTGGTGACCAATGTCGGCACGCTCGTCGCGCCGCTCACCAAAACGCAGTATCAAAACGGTTCGGTCCAAAAACCGTTTCAGCTTTTTTCGCATTCCGACCAGGTTTCGCAATATCAGGGCGGACGCAGCGACATGGCATCCTTTACAGGTTGGGGCGGACGAATTTCAGATTTGCGAACGGCCCTCGACAATCCGACCGGTCTGGTTCCGATGATTACCTCCATTGCGGGCGCACAGCTTTTCACTTTCGGACAGACGACTCTGCCGCTCGCAATTGCGAATGCCGGAACGGGGCTTAATAATGTTCTTAATCCGCAAGGTTATAATACATCGGCGCCGTCACAGGCGCGCCTTGCGGCATTTAATTCGCTGCGCGGAATTGATCTGAGTTCGCAGGTCGTTGCGGCGGCAAGCAATGTTACAAATCAGGCGATGGCGGCAAACACCGCTTTGCAGACATTTCAGGAAGTAACGGCACCTTTCCCGAACACAGGCATCGGACTTCAGCTTAAACAGGTCGCGCTGCTCATCAAAACACGAAGCGGTTTGAACGTCAACCGGCAGGTTTTCTTTGTCCAGCTCGGCGGTTTCGATACGCACACCGGTCAAATCAATCAACAAAATACGTTGTTCGTGCAGCTGAGTCAGGCAATGCGGTCGTTTTATGATGAAATGGTCGCGCAAGGGATCGCGGACAAAGTAACGCAATTTACAATGGCTGATTTTTCGCGCACCCTTAATCCGGCAAGTTCGGGCGGCAACGTCGGCAGCGATCACGCCTGGGCAAATCATCATTTCATCGTCGGTGGCGGCATCACGGCCAGCGATTTCTACGGTGTGAACACGACCAACGGAACGCCGTTTCCACAACTTGTTTTCAATGGTCCCGACGATGCCGACAGCGGTACGGGTGCACGTGGACGTTGGATTCCGACAACTTCGGTCGAACAATACGCCGCGACGCTTTCGCGTTGGTATGGATTGCCCGACGCCAATCTGGCCGCTGTTTTCCCGAAAATTACCAACTTTACCAACACGAATCTCGGCTTTATGCAGCCGCCTGCTCCGTAAAGGATGAGGGATGAATAAATCTCTTTTTAAAGCGCGAAAGGCTGAGGCTTTTCGCGCTTTTTTCGTTTTACATTGAAGTAAATATTTAATTTTA
>JBDTZT010000539.1:0-3601 GCA_040005005.1 Actinomycetota bacterium | reverse complement strand
GAGTTAGTTTTTTTCTCAAAAGATGCCAAAATATTTTTGAGAATGAGAACTTTTACGGCTTAATTTAAATATCTATTTCAGAAAATCTATGAAAATACTATTCTTTATCCTGATTTTCGCGTTTTCAGCCGTTGCGATCACGGCGCAGGCGCGAAAGGTTTTTCCGTATCAATATAAAGTTGATGATTTGTCGAACGGTTTGCGGGTCGTCACCGTTCCGACCGATTATCCGAATCTGGTTGCGCTTTACACGGTCGTCGGCGCCGGTTCGCGCAACGAAGTCGAGGACAAAAAAAGCGGTTACGCGCATTTTTTCGAGCATTTGATGTTTCGCGGAAGCGAAAATTATCCGCCCGGCTCGTTTGACGCGGTTATGCAAAAAGCCGGTGCGTCGTCAAATGCTTACACTTCCGACGACCGGACGGTTTATCACGAAACTTTCGCCAAAGAAGATTTGGACGAAATTCTGCGCCTAGAAGCCGACCGATTTCAGCGTCTGAAGTTCTCGGAAGAAAAATTCAAAACCGAAGCCGGTGCCGTTTTGGGCGAATACAACAAAAACAGCGCGTCGCCGTTCTTCAAAATGCATGAAGTTTTGCGCGAAACCGCTTTTACACAGCACACTTACAGCCACACGACGATGGGCTATATCGCCGACATTAAAGATTATCCGAATCAATACGATTACGCGTGGCAGTTTTTCAAACGCTTTTATCGTCCCGAAAACACGACGATTATCGTCGTCGGCGATGTCAAACAGGCGGAAGTTTTGGCGATGGTCAAAAAATATTACGGGACCTGGAAACAAGGCGATTACAAAAACCAGATAACCGCCGAAAAGCCACAGGAGGCATCGCGCCGGAAAAATATCGAATGGGCTTCGGCGACTTTGCCGATTGTCCAGATCGCTTATCACGCGCCGGCTTTTTCCGAAACTGAGAAAGATAAAGCCGCGCTCGATTTGCTCGGCATCATCGCTTTCGGCGAAAATTCCGACCTTTATCAGAAACTTGTCTTGCAGGAGCAAAAAGCCGTTTTCGTTTCGGCGAACGCGGAAAATCACATTGACCCCGAACTTTTTACCGCTTACGCCCAGATCAAAGATGAAAAAGATATGGATTACGTCCAGAGCGAAATTCTGAAAACCTATCAACGCTACACGACCGAACTCGTCCCGCCAAAACAACTGGACGAAACGCGTTCGCGTCTGCGCTACGGTTTTGTTTTGGGAATGAACAGCAACGACGCGATTGCCGGAACGCTGGCGCAATTTATCGCCCTGCGGCGTTCGCCCGACACGATTGACAAAATTTTTGCGCTTTATGATTCGATCACGCCCGAAGACATTCGCCGTTTTGCCGCGAAATATTTTACCGAAAATAATCAGACGATCATCACGCTCGCAACGAAAAAAGGAGACGCAAAATAATGAAAAATAAAAAATGGAAAACGGAAAATTATTTTAATTCTTTGCGTCTTTGCTTCTGTGCGGGATTGATTTTCGCTTTCGTATTCGCAGCGTTTGCTCAAAAAAACACCAAAACGCCTGTCAAATCTATGAACTCAAATATCACAACTGTTTTTCAACCGGGCAAATCGCCGCTGGTTTCGCTTCGCATTCAGTTTTTGACCGGCGCGGTTGACGATCCGAACGGCAAAGAAGGCGTGGCATCTTTAACCGCCGCGATGATTGCCAACGGCGGCAGCAAAACGATCTCTTACGATGAAATCGTCGCCGCGTTTTATCCGATGGCGGCTGGCTTCGGCTGGCAGGCTGACAAGGAAATGACGACGTTCGTCGGGCAGACGCACGTTGATAATTTGCCGAAATATTACGCGATTGTTCGCCAAATGCTGCTCGAACCCGGATTTCGCGAAGACGATTTTACGCGGCTCAAACAAGACGCAATAAATTATCTAAAAGTGAGTTTGCGCGAAGGCAACGACGAAGAACTCGGCAAAGAACGTCTTTACAACATAATTTACGCCGGCACCGCTTACGAAAATCTTTCGATTGGACGAGTTTCGTCGCTTGAAAAACTGACGATTCAAGACGTGAAGGATTTTTACGCCCAAAATTATTCGCAGGCTAATCTGGTTGTCGGACTTTCAGGCGGTTTTGACACGAAATTTTCGAGCGCGTTGTTAGCCGATTTTCAGAAACTGCCAAAAGGCGCTAAGAAAATGCGAAAACTCGCGCCGCCAAACCTAGCCGACGGAATGCGGATTGATATTGTGAAACGCGAAACCCGCGCGACGGCGATCTCGCTCGGCTTTCCGATTGATGTCAATCGTTCGTCCGGCAAAGATTACGCCGCGCTTGCGCTGGTCGCTTCCTATTTCGGACAGCATCGCTCGTCAAACAGCTATCTTTATGGTCGTCTGCGCGAACTGCGCGGTTTGAATTACGGCGATTATGCCTATATCGAATATTTTCCGCGCGGAATGTTTCAGTTTGAACCCGACCCTAACTTGGGGCGCAAGTTTCAGATTTTTCAAATCTGGATTCGTCCCGTCGAACCGCAGAACGGGAATTTTGCTTTTCGCGCCGCGCTTTATGAATATGATAAATTGGTCAAAAACGGTTTAGACCAGAAAACCTTTGAAGAATCGCGCAATTTTTTGACGAAATATGTCAACATCCTAACGCAAACCAAAGATGCCGAACTCGGCTACGCGCTCGACAGCAAATATTACGGAATCGGCAATTACAACCAGTTTATAAAAGAAACACTGGCGCGCCTGACGCTCGCCGATGTGAACGCGGCAATCAAAACCTATCTTTCATCAAACAAAATGCGCGTCGTGATGATTACGAAAGACGCGGAAGGTTTGCGCGACGAAATTGTCAATAATAAACCCGCCAAGATCGCCTACGCCGCGCCGAAACCTAAGGAAATCACCGACGAAGATAAAATCATTGAGACATATCCGATCCGCGTCAAAGCCGCAGACGTGACGATTACGCCGGTTGGGAAAGTGTTTGAATAAAAAACTTTTCGGAATAGCTGATAATGAATGTCAAAGTTATCAGCTATTCCGAAACCAATTTTGACTAGAAAGTAATAAAATATTGATAATCTTTGGGAGAATTCGTATAATCAACGGGATAAATCACCGGCTCTGTAAAACGTATGCGGATCAAAAGAAAAATTAGATCTAAAAAGATTTTGATAGGCTTTATCTCGGCTTTTTTTGCTTTTTTGTTCAGTGTCTTTATTTATGGACTTGTGACAAAGCAACCAGCAACATTTAAATATTTCCCGACGGAACCGCCGATTGTTTTTCAAGCAAACGCCCAAAATAAGGGAACACGTTGCATGCCTGTTTATTACGGTATGGGAGACGGGGACGGAATTAAAGATCCGTTTTGTTCGGATTTGGAAAATCAATTAGGCGAAGCGGCTGCGACTGGCAACATCGAAAAGATGAAAACCCTGTTGCGTAACGGTGCTAATGCTAACGCACACACCGGAATCTCTTTACTTCAAACGGCGGCTGAAGAAGGACAAACGGAAGCGGTTCGGCTTCTTTTAGATAATGGCACCGATATTCATTATCGTCATCCGATCAGCGGCACACCACTACTGAGCGCTGTTGC
>JBDTZT010000034.1:0-12165 GCA_040005005.1 Actinomycetota bacterium | reverse complement strand
GCCCGTGTAATAGGACAAACCACGCGCAAGAGTTGGATCAATTTTAATACGATAAATAAGTCCTAGCACTGTATTTGCTAAAAGCCAAAGTTCCTTTATTTCCTCAAAACCACCACTGCCAGTTTCATTTTCACTTAAAAATTCTTTTATATTCCTCAATATAGAATAGCTTTCGCTTGAATTTTTACTTTGTTTTAAGAATTCCGAAAGACTTGGTTGTATATCTTCCCTCGCTTCTAACAATTTTGCTTTCGCCACCATTTGATCAAGTTCATCAGACAAAACCTTTTGATTCTTTAACAAATTTACTAATTTTAGTTTTTGCTTTTCATCGAAAATTTCGTCTGATTTTTCCTTGATAAAATATTCAAAAGCGGTCAGTAGTTTTATTCCTGCGTCGTCGCTTATTCCTCTTTCTTTAAGTTCTTTTTCAACACCTTCACGTCCTATCTTGTCAATTTTGTCTAATGCAACAAGGGCATCTGTATGCTTTTCGATTGGAACACCACACGTTTCTAATATTCCTGTTAAAACTTTCCTGTGATTTACCCTTATTGTAAAATCATCAAAACCCAATCTCGTTAAAATCTCGCTCACAGCCGAAATTAGTTCGGCTTCGACAATCATTGAATTTGAACCGATGGCGTCAACGTCGCATTGGTAAAATTCTCTGTATCTGCCGCGTGCCGGACGGTCGGCGCGCCAGACAGGTTGGATTTGGTAGCGTTTGAAAAAGCGCGGCAGTTCATTGCGGTAATTTGCAACGACGCGCGCGAGCGGAACGGTCAAATCGTAGCGCAGCGCGAGGTCGGCTAAATTTTCGCCGCTTGAAGCGTCGAGCTTTTCGCCGCGCTTGAGAATGCGGAACATCAGCTGATTGCCTTCTTCGCCGTATTTGCCCGTCAGTGTTTCTAAGTTTTCGACCGCCGGCGTTTCAAGCGGTTCAAAGCCGTAAGATTCGTAAACTTCGCGAATAATATTGATAACGTAATTGCGCTTGCGAATATCCAAGGGCAGAAAATCGCGCATTCCCCGCGCCGGTTGTGTTTTGCTCATAGTTTTTATATTCACCACAAAGACACGAAGAACACAAAGGAATTTTTAATAATCTTTGTGCCCTTTGTGACTTTGTGGTGCAAATCAAACAACGATTTTACACGATTTGTCAGCGGGAAAACGAATAGCCGATTGAAAAAACATTCGCGTTATAACCCGGATTAAAGTCAGACGTGTTGAAATTTGACAAATGGAAATAGCGGTAACTGAGGGTGATTGCCTTATTGCGTTTCTCGCGGTCGGTGACAATGTAAATTCCGCCGCCGAAATCGCCCGTGAAATTATAGGCGGTTGCTTCCGGCACCGGCAATCGCTGATTAAAGAAAATCATTCCGACGCCGACTTGAGCAAACGGCTTGACGCGTTTCTTTGCCCTAAACAAAAAACGGAAATTAACGGGCTGAAAACCCGCGCCGTAGGCCGTTTTGCGAATTGTTTTCGATTCATCCGGCGTTTCTGTTTCCGAAATATACTGCGGATTCTTCACTTCGTTGTTAAAAGCGACCGCCAGCGGCGTGAGTTCAAACAAATATTGATACGTGACGCCGCGTTTGGTGCCGATCGTCCGCGTAAATCGAACATTGAGCATCGCCAATCGGCGTCCATCCGTGTTGTATTCTTTCAGTCCACTAAAAAACGTCGGCTGGATCGGCGCAAAATTCGGCACGATTTCGATTTGCCTGGTCCCGCGCTTTAACAAGTAAGAACGACCTTCGATTCTCTTCGATTCCGAATCGCCTTCACCGGTTTTTTCTGCCGCGTCTTTTGTATTCAAAGATTCCGGCGCATTTTTGTCGGAAGGCTGATTGTCCACCGAATTCTGCGCTTTAACGGGAAGATGTAAAATAAAAAATCCTGTCGCCAGAAAACAAATATAAGCTAAAATTCTAAACTTCAGCATTTTCTCTCCTTTAATAACGAGTTGTTAATGTATTGATTTTTTACAAAATCAATGTTTGAAACTCGCTACAAGAATTTTCCGTGCCAAAGTTTTTATTTGACTTAAGTTACCAAGTAAAAAAAGATGGTTTTTTTGCCCACGCGCACACACGAAAGATACGAAATAAAAACTTAAAGTTTCTTTTTTCGTGTTTTTCGCGGGCAAATGTTTTAAGGATTTTGCAGATAAATTTCCGAGAGCGTGATGTAGTTTTGCCAAAACTTTTGAATGTTTTCGACTTCTTCATCGGTCAATTCCCTTTTGACGCGCGCCGGACTTCCCAAAACAAAAGACTTTTCGGGAATAACAGTGTTCGGCGTGACCAAACTGCCGGCTGCAACGAGCGAATTTTTGCCGATTCGCGCACCGTCCAAAATTATTGCGCCGATGCCGATCAAACTTCCCGTTTCGATATAACAACCGTGAATCGTCGCGCTGTGTCCGACGGTGACGTTATTTTCGATAATCGTCGGAAAATCTTCGCCGCGTGAAACGTGAATTACGCAGCCGTCCTGAATATTCGTTCCCGCGCCGATGCGAATATGATTAACATCGCCGCGCAAAACGCAGTTATACCAAACGCTCGCATTCTCGCCGATTTCAACATCGCCGATAATCACCGCATTTTCCGCGATAAACGCCTGAGCGTGAATCTTCGGCGTCAGATTTTGAAAACTTTTAACCATATTTTTTGAGAAGACTGAAGTCAGAAATCAGAAATTAAAAAACCAATTCTAGGTTTTAAAGATAAGAAAAGTTTTAACTTCCTACTTCTTATTTCTGACTTCCTAACTTCTGACTTCCGTCTTCTGTCTTCTTGAAACAAATCGTAACCTTTCAGCTATTAAACAGCAAGATTTGGAGTTCTCCGCCATTTCGTGGCAAACTCAAAGACATTAAATCAGAGGAAATTATTTTATGGCAAAAACACCGAAAATTTTAGCGTTTGCGGGCAGTCTGCGCGAACATTCTTTCAGCAAACGAATCGTCAAAACGGCAATCAAAGGTGCGCTAAATTCGGGCGCAGAAGTTACCTATATTGATTTACGCGACTATCCGATGCCGATTTACAATGCTGACGACCATGAGCAACTTGGCTTTGACGAAAACGCGCTGAAACTGCAAAGACTTTTTATGGAACACAACGGACTGCTGATCGCGTCGCCCGAATACAACGGATCACTGAGCGGCGCACTCAAAAACGCGATTGACTGGACTTCGCGAAAAAGCGATGAGTTCAAAATGGGCGAAGTTTTCGGCGGAAAAGTCGGCGCGATTATGACCGAATCACCCGGCGGTTTCGGCGGTCTGCGCTGTCTCGGCCATCTGCGTTCGATTCTTTCAATCCTCGGCGTCAATGTTCTGCCGTCGGAAATCGCCGTCAGCAAAGTTCACGAAATGTTCGACGGAAACAGTGAAGCGATGACCAACGAAACGATGAAAAATCTGCTCGAAAATCTTGGCGCGTCGCTCGTTGACACGCTGCAAAAACTGCACGGCGAAATTGAAGTCGTGACCGACACGAGCAGTTAAATTTGTAAGAAATATTATCCACAGATAAACACCGATGAATACAGATATATTAAAACCAAAATCAAAAAATCTGTGTCTATCCGTGTTTATCGGTGGATAAATAATTGATTTTTGAGCAGCGTCAATCTAATCATGACAAAAGTTTTTATCAAAGCGTTTCTCGCAATTTGCATCTGCGCCGTGGCGGTTTCGGCGCAAACAAAATTGCCGATTATCACGGAAACAAAAGCGATTACGCAGTTAAAACAGCTTTTGCCGACGGTGAAAAACAAAAAGCCGCTGCTCGTAAATTTCTGGGCGACATGGTGCGGTCCGTGCAAAGTCGAATTTCCCGAACTCGTCAAAATTGATGCCGATTATCGGTCGAAAGGTCTAAATTTTGTGGTTGTTACGATTGACAATCTCGGCGCGATGGATTCGATTGTCGTTGATTTTCTAAAAAGCTACGAATCAACGATGCCGTCATATTTACTTGATCTTTCTTCGCGGCGGGAAATTTTCAGAGCGATTCGGCAAATCGCGCCGACGGCCCGCGACGGTTTTCCTTTAACCTTGCTTTATGACACGGACGGCAAACTTGTCTATCAAAAAAACGGCGTGATTGACGCAAAACTTTTGCGAACGAAAATTGACAAGGTTTTAGCCGTGAAGCCAAAATAATTAACGGCAAATTTTTAATGACAAAACAAGCCGGTAAAATCAGAAAAGAGCAAAATCGTCCGCGTCTTCGGACGCTTGACTCGACTGAGGGCGAACGCCACGCCAGTTGGCTCGAACTGTTTTTCGACCTTGTTTATGTGCTCGCGGTTTCGCAAACCGCGCTTGTTTTGAACGGTCATTCCGATTTCGGCGGAATGGTGAAATATATCGCGCTGTTCGTGCCCGTCTGGTGGTCGTGGGTCGGCTATACATTTTACGCCGACCGTTTTGAAACCGAAGAAACGACCTATCGAATTTTGATGTTCGCGGGAATGCTGGCGGTGACGGGACTTTCGCTGACACTGGGAACCTCTTTTTCCGCAAGCGGCGATACGGCATTTATTATCTGTTACGTTTTGGTGCGTGTCGTTCTCATCACGCTTTATACACGGTCGGCTTATTATATTCCGCTGGCACGAACGTTTTGTCTGCAATTTATTATCGGTTTGGGCATTTCCGTTTGTTTACTTTTGATTTCGCTTCTGTTTCCGCCGCCGTATCGTTATGCGATGTGGGCAATCGCGCTTGTTTCCGAACTTGCCACGCCATTTCTAAATCTGAAAGTTTCAAGACTTTTTCCGATTGACCGCTCGCATATTCCTGAACGTCTGGGACTTTTTACGATCATCGTGCTCGGCGAGGCGGTGATCGCGACCGCCAACGGCGCATCGAAAGTTGTGTGGGATTTCTGGACGATTACGGCGGCGTGCGTCGGTTTTGCGATGGCCGCCTGCATCTGGTGGATAAATTTCGAGTTTGTCGAAGACAGTGCGCTGAAATCAAATTCGCTCACGCCGCGATTCATTTTTCTTTACGGACATTTTTTTATCGTCGCCGGAATTGTCGCCATCGGCATCGGCGTCGAACACGCGATCAAGGAATCGACGGAAACTAACTTGCATTTGCCGACGCTGGTGTTGCTTTCGGTCGGCGTCGCCGTTTATTTCGCGGTCATTACGATAATCCGACTGATTGCCGATGTTTGCTATTTGATCAATGCGCGTTTAGCCGCGATTGCCGTCACGCTTGCGCTGATTTATTTCGGGCAGTTTTTGCCGCCGCTTGCTGTTTTGGTCATTTTGCTATTTTTATTTTCGGCGAGCGTCGGGCTCGAAACTCTTTACGCGCCGGAAAAAACGGAAACGGAAGAAGAACCGCTTTTACAGCCGTGCGAACACGCTGACCAAATCACGATTTTTCATCCCCGAAGCGAAAACGGTTGCGAAGAATGTCGCAAAAACAATTACAAATGGGTTCATTTGCGGCTTTGTCTGAGCTGCGGTCACGTTGGTTGCTGCGATTCTTCAGTTCACAGACACGCAACCAAGCATTTTGACAAAAACAACCACGCGATTATGGCTTCGCTCGAACCGGGCGAAAATTGGGCGTGGTGTTACGTGGACGAAAAATTTGTGCCGCTTCCCCGAAAAGTTGGAAATAAATTGCACGAAACGATAGAATAAATTCAAATCTAAATTTATCAAGGGGAAAATAATGGATGAATGCAAACATCTTAAGGAAATGAAAAAGGTTACGCCGAGCGCGGACGGTTGCGAAGATTGCCTGAAAACAGGTAGTTGGTGGGTTCATCTGCGTTTGTGCGAAATGTGCGGACACGTCGGCTGCTGTGATTCGTCGCCCAATAAACACGCGACCAAACATTTTCACGCGACCAGCCACGCGATCATCAAATCGCTCGAACCGGGCGAAGATTGGGGCTATTGCTACGTTGACGATATGTTTTACGAAACTCTTCCGAATGTTTAAGAATATCAGCCGCGAACAAACACGAAAGGATACAAAATAAATCAATAAAACTTTCGTGAATCTTCGTGTTTGTTCGTGGCAAAATTAAAATTATGACCAAAATTTTACTGCAAACAACGATTCCGACGACCGAAAACGATTGGCACATCGGCAGATTTTCGCTTCTTCGCGAACATCTCGCATCTTTAAAAGATGAAAACGGAGATGCGCTTTATAAAATTACGGCGCGCGACATCGAAAAAGACGCGAACGGCAATGATAAAGTTTTAAGCAAACTGGACGAAACCGATTTCGGCGAATTATGGCTTTTTGCGGTTGATACGGGCGACGGTTTAACTTCGACCGATTGCGAGGGAATCACGCGCTTTCGCCAACGCAGCGGCGGAATCTTTTCGACCCGCGATCATCAGGATTTGGGAAGCTCGCTCTGCACCGTCGGCGGCATCGGCGCGGCGCATTATTTTCACTCGAAACAACAAGACCCGAACCACGACCGCAACTCCCGCGACGACCAGGACACGAAAAATATTGATTTTCCAAATTATCACAGCGGCTCAAACGGCAATTATCAAAAAATCAAAGCAGCCGGCGCCGTTCACGAACTCTTGAAAAAGACGGACGGCAGCGCAATCGAATTTTTCCCCGCGCACCCGCACGAAGGCGGAGTCGGCAAACCCGAAAATGACGATTCGGCGCGAGTCGTCGCCACCGGAACGAGCCAGGTAACAGGCAAGGATTTCAATCTGATAGTCGCCTTTGACCAAAGCTCTGACCGGCACGGAAACAGTTGCGGGCGAGGCATCGCCGAATCGAGTTTTCATCATCTGGTTGATTACAACTGGGATTTGGAAAAAGGCTGTCCGACATTCTTAGAAGAAGCGCCCGGCGACGGCTACAAAAAAAATCCGCCGGCATTGGAAGACATCAAAACATACGCGGCGAATTTAGCAAAATGGCTTGCTCCCGTTTAAAGAAATGAATCATTACTAAGAAATTGTTTATTAATAAGCATTTCACCGCGTTTTGAATTGAAGTAACACTCAAAAAATATTATGTTTAGACAAAGACTTATTGATGTCTTTTGACATTAATCTTCAAGCCTGTTGGAAAATAAAAACTAATTCATAAAGGAATCAAAACAATTGAAACCGACTGATATTAAAGACCCAGAGTATTTTCATAAAGTGGTTGACTGCCAATACGCGTGTCCGGCACATACGCCCGTTCCCGAATACATCCGGCTGATTGCCGAAGGAAAATATACGGAAGCGTATATGATCAATTGGGATTCCAATGTCTTTCCGGGAATCCTCGGTCGCACTTGCGACCGTCCGTGCGAGCCGGCTTGCCGGCGCGGACGCATCGAACAGGAACCGGTCGCGATCTGCCGTTTGAAACGCGTCGCCGCCGACAACAAAGGTGATGTCAAAAGCCTGATGCCGCAAGCTCCGTTTGCGCCGAACGGCAAACGGGTGGCGCTGATCGGCGCGGGTCCCGCGTCCCTGACGGTCGCGCGTGATCTGGCTCCGCTCGGCTACGAGCTTCATCTCTACGACGAACAGAAAAAAGGCGGCGGGTTTATGGTCAGCCAGATTCCTTCGTTTCGTCTGCCGGAAACTGTTCTGGACGAAGAAGTTAATTATATTCTCGACCTCGGTATTCAGACGCATTTCAACACGTTCGTTTCAAGTTTGAAAGAAGTTTTGGAGAAAGATTACGACGCGATTTTTGTCGGAACCGGTGCGCCGCGCGGACGAGATTTGTCGGTTCCGGGACGCGAAGAAGGCGCGAAAAATATTCATATCGGAATCAATTGGCTGTCGAGCGTCGCGTTTGAGCATATTTCCAAAATCGGCGAAAAAGTTATCGTGCTCGGCGGCGGAAATACGGCGATGGATTGCTGCCGAACGGCGCGCCGGCTTGGCGGAACAGACGTTAAAGTGGTTGTTCGCAGTCCGTTTGCCGAAATGAAAGCGTCGCCCTGGGAAAAGGAAGACGCGATGCACGAAGACATCCCGATCATCGAAAATCACGTTCCGAAAGCGTTTATTGTCGAAAACGGCAAGCTGCAAGGAATGACTTTTGAAAAGGTCACGGCGGTTTACGACGAAAACGGCAAACGAAAATTAGTGCCGACGCTCGAACCCGAAGTTTTCTTTGAAGCCGACGACGTGCTGGTCGCAATCGGACAGGAAAACTCCTTTCCGTGGATCGAACGCGACATCGGCATCGAGTTCGACAAGTGGGAAATGCCGGTCGTCAACGAAGTTACTTTTCAGTCACAGCATCCGAAAATTTTCTTTGGCGGCGATGCGGCGTTTGGACCGAAAAACGTCATTACGGCAGTCGCGCACGGACATCAGGCGGCAATTTCGATTGACCTTTTGTGCAAGGGCGAAGATTTGAATAAGCGGCTTAATCCGTTCGTCAATCTCGTCAGCCAGAAAATGGGCATTCACGAATGGGCTTATGACAGCGAAATCGTTAATGATCTGCGCTACATCGTGCCCCAAGCCGATAAAGCATTGACTTTGACGAATCGAAAAAAAGAGGTCGAACTCGGATTCGATATCATGACGGGTTTCAAAGAAGCCGAACGTTGTTTGAATTGCGACGTGCAGACGGTTTTTACCGAATCAAAATGTATCGAATGCGACGCCTGCGTGGACATTTGCCCGACGGCTTGCATCACTTTTACCGGAAACGCCGAAGAAACCGAATTGCGGCAACATTTGAAAGTTCCCGCGCTGAATTTAACGCAGGATTTGTATGTTTCCGAAACTTTGCCGACCGCGCGCGTGATGGTCAAAGACGAAGACGTTTGTCTGCACTGCGGTTTATGCGCCGAACGCTGTCCGACGGCGGCTTGGGATATGCAGAAATTCTTTTACAACGTCACCAAAGTACATACAGGCTGCGGGAAATAGAGAGATCTTTTTAAACAACAGATTCCACCGATTACACAGATAAATAATTTATCAAAAGAACTTTAGTCCATAAAAAATCTGTGAAATACGTGTCATCCGTTGTCAAAATTCTTATAGAATGAGTGAAATCAAAATAAACGATTTTGTAATCAGATTTGCCAACGTCAACGGCACCGGTTCGGCGAGTGCGAATGCGCTTTTCACAAAAGCCATTTTCCGGATGGGAATTCCCGTCACGCCGAAGAATATTTTTCCTTCAAATATTCAAGGTTTGCCGACCTGGTATGAAGTCCGCGTCAGCGAAAAAGGTTACCTCGGACGGCGTGAAGGCGTTGATTTTATGGTTTGCGTCAATCCGCAAAGTATGTTGAAAGATGTCCAGAGCGTCAAAGCGGGCGGCTATTTTCTTTACGACAGCAGTAAGCCGCTTCACGCGCAATATATCCGCGACGACATCAATTACCTCGGCATTCCCTTGATGGAACTTTCCAACAATGCTTACAGCGACGCGCGGCAGCGTCAGCTTTTCAAAAATATCATTTATATCGGTGCCCTTGCAGCATTATTCGATATTGAATTCAGCGTTTTGGAAGAGCAGGTAGGAGAACAATTCAAAGGCAAGGAAAAGCTCATCGAACCGAACATCAAAGCATTGAAAATGGGCGAAAATTTCGTTCACGAGAATTTTGCATATCCGCTGCCGATTCGCGTCGAGCGGCGCGATCTGCTCGGCGATTCGATTTTGATCGGCGGCAATACGGCGTGTGCACTTGGCGCGATTTACGGCGGCGCGACGGTTGCCGCGTGGTATCCGATCACGCCTTCGACGTCCGTTGTTGATTATTTTACAAAATACGCCGAAAAACTCCGGATTGACAAAGAAACGGGCAAAAAAAATTTCGCGATTGTGCAGGCGGAAGACGAGCTCGCGGCAATCGGAATGGTGCTCGGCGCGAGCTGGAACGGAGCGCGTTCATTTACGGCAACGAGCGGTCCGGGCGTGTCCTTGATGAACGAATTTTTGGGTTTGGCCTATTTTAGCGAAATTCCAACCGTGCTGATTGACGTTCAGCGCACCGGACCTTCGACCGGAATGCCGACGCGCACGCAGCAATCCGATCTGCTGCTGGCGGCTTACGCATCGCACGGCGACACAAAACACGTTTTACTTTTTCCTGCTTCGCCGAAAGAATGTTTTGAAATGACGGCGGAGTCTTTCGATCTCGCCGAAAAATTGCAAACGCCCGTCATTCTGATGACCGATCTCGATTTGGGAATGAACGATCACATTTGTCAGCCGCTTGAATGGGACGATAATCGTCAATACAATCGCGGAAAAGTTTTAGACGCCGAGGCTCTCGAAAAACTGGAAAGATACGGGCGTTACTTAGACATTGACGGCGACGGAATTCCCTATCGCACGATTCCGGCAACGCACGAAACGAAAGGCGCATTTGTCACACGCGGCAGTTCGCGCGATGAATACGCCGTTTATACCGAAGACGGCGCGACCTATCAGCGCAATATGGATCGATTAAGAAAGAAATTCGAGACGGCGAAGAAACTGGTTCCCACGCCCGAATTTTTGCAAACCGAAAACGCTTCAAATTATGGCGTTTTGTTTTTCGGCACTTCGACCTATGCGGCGGAAGAAGCCGTCGAATTATTAGAGGAAGAAGGCATTTCGCTCGACGCCATGCGCGTCAAAGCGTTCCCGTTCGGCAAAACATTTGAGGATTTTATCAACGCTCACGAAAAAGTTTTCGTCATCGAGCAAAACCGCGACGCGCAATTTAAGAGTTTGATAATGATCGAACTCGGGATCAACGCCGACAAACTTATTTCGGTCTTGAATTATGACGGCACGCCGATCACCGCCGATAATATTTTGAAGCAGATTAAATCGAATTTGTGAGGCAATTTTTATCCACAGATGAACACAGATAAACACAGATTCTTTGGATAATTTTTCTTAAATCTTATGTCTTATTTACGTTCTAAATTTCGCCATCCCGCGCTGCCTAAAAACGATTTGGGCTACACGGTTGATTATTACGAAGGCTCGCTTTCGACGCTGTGCGCGGGCTGCGGACACGATTCGATTTCCGCTGCCATCGCGCAGGCATGCTTTGAACTCAACATCGAACCGCACAAGGTCGCGAAACTTTCGGGTATCGGCTGTTCGTCAAAAACGCCCGCGTATTTTCTGAACAATTCGCACGGATTTAATTCCGTTCACGGACGGATGCCGTCGGTTGCGACGGGCGCCAATCTCGCCAATCGCGACCTGATTTACCTGGGCGTTTCGGGCGATGGCGACACGGCTTCGATCGGCATGGGACAATTCGTTCACGTTGTCCGCCGCAATCTCAATATGGTTTATCTGGTGATGAACAACGGCTGCTACGGACTTACCAAAGGACAAGATTCCGCGACTGCCGATCACGGTTCAAAAAATAAATCTGGACACATCAATCTATTTGAATCAATTGATCTGGCAAGTCTCGCCATCGAGCTCGGCGCAACCTTTGTCGCGCAAAGTTTTTCGGGCGACAAAGAACAACTGATCCCGCTCATTAAAGCCGGAATGAGTCATCCGGGATTTGCGTTTATCAACGTCATAAGCCCATGCGTGACTTTCAATAACAATGCCGGTTCGACCAAATCTTACGATTACGTCCGCGAACACGTCGAAGCCACTTCGACCTTCGATTTCGTGCCGCTGGCCAGGGAAATCAAGACAAATTACGAAGAAGGAAGCACGCAAAATCTGCAAATGCACGACGGTTCGGTCATTCAGCTCCACAAACTGGCGAAAGACTGGGATCCGCTGGATAGAATTTCGGCAATGAACGCGGTCGGCAATGCGCGGGCGAAAGGCGAGATCTTAACCGGCTTGCTTTATATGAATCCTGAAAGCCAGGATTTGCACGATTTGATCGAAACAACCGAAAAACCTTTGAATTCATTGACCGAATCAGAACTTTGTCCGGGTTCGGACGTTTTGAAAGGCATCAATGATAGTTTTCGTTAATTGAACTGTAATGATTGATTTACGAAGCGACACAGTTACAAAACCAACGCCCGCAATGCGGAAAGCGATGGCGGAAGCGGAAGTCGGCGACGACGTTTACGGCGAAGACCCGACGGTGAATTTTTTGCAGGAAAAAGCTGCCGAGATGTTCGACAAGGAAGCCGCGCTGTTCGTGCCGACGGGTTCGATGGGCAATCAAATCGCCGTTA
>JBDTZT010000538.1:0-3605 GCA_040005005.1 Actinomycetota bacterium | reverse complement strand
TCGGCAAAGCCTTTATTATCAGGATTGGCAATGAGTTTGACGAAAGTAAATTCCCGGCGGACGATTTCGACCGTGTCATCGCTCGAATTATTGTCAATCACCCAAACTTCCCAATTATGTGGTAAATCGGCGAGCGTTGAAAGACAATCGCGGATTTCGCCCGCGCTGTTCCACGTCACGATCGAGATTGAAACCGTCGGCATTTTATAAACTGTCGTGCGTAGTTTTATCTTTACCTTCGAAGCCGAAGCGATATTCATTTATTAATCCTTTTCAAATTATTGAAAATACATTTCATAAAACTCTGAATATGCTTTCAATGCCAGAAATTTACTCTTCGCCGATGTCTTCGTTCCAGATGGCGGGATTCGCATCGGTATATTTTTTGAGCATGGTGATGCATTCCGCCGAATTTAAATCAATCACTTCGACCCCGTTTTCGCACAGCCAATCAATGCCGCCCTCGAAATTGACCGATTCGCCAACGACCACCGTGCCGATATTGAATTGCCTGACAAGTCCCGAACAATACCAGCATGGCGCAAGCGTTGTCACCATAATTTTATCTTTATACGAACGCTGCCGGCCCGCTTTGCGAAAAGCATCCGTTTCGCCGTGAACCGACGGGTCATCTTCCTGAATTCTCCGGTTATGTCCTTTTCCTAAAATGTTTCCTGCTTTATCAAATAATGCCGCGCCGATTGGGATTCCGCCTTCCGCCAAACCGATTTTGGCTTCTTCGACGGCGACCGCGAGCATTTGTTTGTAATCAAGTAGATTGTTCATATTTTTCTTTTCTTAAAACTGCTTCGTTCGGCAACGGATTGACAAGTTTGTCTTTCAAACAAACCCGGTAACCGGCATAGATCAAAAGTATCCCGATAAATTCGCCGATATAAAGCGCCTCGACCATTCCCGCTTTCGCCATTCCGCCGCCGATGCCGGGCAGAATTGCGCCGATAGCAATTAAAATATTCCCGATTGCCCGGTTTTTGCCGTTTTCGATTTTCGTAAAACGAATCGCGCTCCAAAATGCCGAGCCGATCAGAAAAATTGCCGAATAGGTATTGATAAAAGGTGTTAAAAGGCGCACCCATTGCCATTCGAGCGACGCACCCGACGGACGATACGACTCAAGCAACTCAAGATTTAAAGGAGAAAGAAAAACCATTATCGAAGCAAAGACAATAAACGGCAAAGTGATTGCCGAAAGAATGTTGGCGTGGCGTTTTTTTAAATGAAGATAAACCGAACCCTGTGCCAACGGGTAACCGCCGAGGATCGCGCCCGCGACATACCACGATTTATTCAAAACCGGCGAGTTTCCGAGCAAGGTTATCAGCGATTCGAGAAAGGTTCCCAGACCGTAGGTAAAAACTCCGATTCCCCACCACAAAAGATGCGTTCCGCCTTTCAGCCGGTAACGCCGAATAATTTCCGTGAAGAAATACGCCGAAAAAATTGTCGTCAAAATCGGGATGTAATGAACCAAACCGATTGAATTAAAAATACCGCTCATCTTATAAAATCTAACCTTTAAAAAACCTTTCGTGAAATCGTGTAAAACATTAATATTCAGTTTAAGATAAAAAGTTGAACTTATGAATAGCTCAAACTTCTGAAACAGCTTTCAATTTAACTATCCAATTCAGGCTGGTTTTTATTTCTTGTGAACGAATAGTTTATCAATAGTTTAATTATCATCCGTATTTCCCGAATCGTCCGAATCGTCCGAATCGTCCGAATTATCTTCGTCATCGGTTTCTCCGGGCATTCGGCGGCGATAAATTTCGTAATTGTTAAGGCTTTCGATATTTTTGAATTCGGGTTTGAGTATTTCGAGAATCTGCTCCTTATTGTCAATCGTTTTATCAACTTCGATTTCCAGATCATTTTTGACGATCAACCAGCGAATATCGCGTGTCTTTACTTGTTCGAGAATCTCATCGGGACTCAACGGATTATTGGTCACATCAAATAAAAGAACCGAAAATTTCGGCTTGCGGCCGGTCGTATAATTAAAAAGGTCTTCGCCCGGCAGAATCAAAATTCCGTCGTCTCGCGGAATTTCCCGGTCGGTATATTCGACCAATTCCTCGAAATCGGGAATGTATGAGCCGCGCATTGATAAACCGGCGAGCGGCGGGAGTTTTGAATGCGCCATTTCGCCGTCGTCGAAGCTGACATAATCAAGCCGCTCGTTGGCATAAACGTAAAATCCGCCCGAAACTATCAAACTGATCGAAACTATACCCGCGAAACCCGCAAACCAACCACCCGATTCGGCTTTTGAAAGCCTGAAAAGCGCCGGCAACAGCGCGGCAACCATTATTAACAGCAAAGCCCAAACCGCGTATGTCGAACCCCAGAGCTGCTGCGAAAGAAATACGCCATGCAAAGTTGCGATCAAGATAAACGGCAAAAAAGAGGCGATTCCCTGAAGTTGTTTCAAGCCGAAAATTCCGACTATAAACGCCGCAATCATAATGAACGGAAAGACGCCGACCAACCTTTCCGCCCGTTCCGAAACGTCAGCATCCAAAAACAGATAAATTACCGTCCAAACAAACGGCGCGGACATCAAACAAACCCCAATCGCTATTTTCCAACCTCTGAAAGGTTCGTTTTTCCACAAAAGAAGCGCCCCAACTGCAAAAAGCAAAATCCAGATTATCAAGCTCCAGTCCTGATAAACCGAAAGCATATCGAGCCACGAAGGCGCACGGCGGAGCCTTGCATAGACAATTGTCCAATACCAGTAATTATCCAGTCCGGCGGTAAAATGGATGAATAAAACGGCAATTGTCAGTCCCGTAATTATTCCCGCCAGCAACAATAAATACCCGCGAATAGATTCCTTTCGCCGGAGATTGACGATAATTAAAATAAGCAGCGACAAACAGAGCGGTCCGAGAAAGAAAATTCCGATATTTTGTTTGACGAAAAGCGTAATGACCGGAAGCATTCCGGCGAAAAATGTTCGGCAAGGCGGAAAATCTTTCTTTTCAAGGCGCAGAAGCAACAAAATGCTCAATAAAATAATAAAAACCGCGTCCGGATCATAAAACGGATGCGGAAAAATGCAGTAGATTCCGAGAATGACGAGCGGAACCGCGAAAATAAACGAAATCAAATTTGCCGCCGGAATCTTTTCAACGAGCAGATGCCGCATAATCCGCCACGCCAGCACCGTTCCGAGTCCGCCAATGAGAGCACAATATAAAATATGATGCCAGTAAACCGCACCGGTCAGTTTTATGATGGCCGCTTGAATGACAAATGTCAGCGGCGCATATGGAAACGGAAAATCGCGGTAAGGCACATCACCGAGTGAGATTCGGTATGCGTTTTCCAAAACTCCGCACAGGTCGTAAAGCACCGTCAGCCGCGAATTTTGCCAAACCACAACCGCCGCCGTCGCCGCTAACAAAAAAACTGCGGCCACCGCATCAATCCACCATTTCGGTTTTTTGTAAATTATTTCTTCCCGTTCTTCGCTCAATCTATTGTTAATTTACAATAAACCATTAACATACAATAAACCATTAACAATTGAAATTCTGGTATCGGCTATTTCATATGCCGCATAAGTTCCGGGTTTGCGC